>DASSNR010000196.1:0-9315 GCA_035687925.1 Gemmatimonadaceae bacterium
CTTGTTGGCTTATGTATACGCCGGATGGAGGCCTAAGTCAACAAGGGGTGCGTTCGTCATCACGGCGCGAGCGATTGGTGCGTGGGCGCTCCCACTTGGCGCGCATACCGACCGGTCGGTATGATCGGGCATGCCCACGCACGCCGCCCACTGCTCCCCGCACCTTCACCTCGACTCGATCAGACGGAGCTCGACGATGCGACGAATCGTGACGTTCAACCACGTGACTGCGGATGGCTACGTCGCGGGCCCCGATGGCAACCTCGGATGGGTCGTGCAGGAGCCGGAGCTCGATGCCGGGATCGCGGCGGGGATCACCGGTGACGGAACGCTCCTCTTCGGCCGTCGCACCTACGACATGTTCGAGAGCTTCTGGCCGCACGCCGTCGCCGACGAGCCCGGCGCCGCGAGCGCGCGCGACCCGCACAACGGCCGATCGCTCAGCCCCGCGCAACGCGCCATGGGCGTCTGGATCAACAACGCGACGAAGATCGTCTTCTCCGTGAAGCTGACCTATACACCACAGCGAGCGTGATGCGTGATCAGTCCGGCGACTTCAGCGCCGCCGCGTACCGCTCGGCCGAGCGGCGCACCGCGCCCTTCGCATCCGTCGGGATATTGCGTCCCCACCACGCGCCGTAGATGCGATCGAATCGCAGCGGCTGTACGGTGTCCGCGATGCGACGCACCGTGCTCGCCGGCAGCGGGATGAGATTCGGGTACGAGTACATGAAGCTCACCCAGCGCGTATCGGCCACCACCTGGATGATGTCGCCCGTGAGCAGTGCGCCGCGCCCCTCGGCGCCATCGCGCCAGTGCAGCACCTGCCCGCCCGGGAAGTGGCCGCCCAGGCGGAGCAGCGTCACGCCGTCGATGATCTCGCGGGTCTCGCCGCTCCAGAGCTCGAGATGCGGATCCGGGCGCATCACCCATTCGCGATCCGCCTCGTGCAGATATACCGGCACGTCGAATGTGCACGCCCACTCGACCATCGTCGTGTAGTAGTGCGGATGGCTGATCGCGATGGCGGAGAGGCCGCCGAGCGCGTCGATCCATCGCATCGTGCGATCATCGAGCAGCGCGATGCAATCCCAGAGCACGTTCCCGCTCGATGTCTGCACCAGGAGCGCCCGCTGTCCGATCGCGAAGCTCGGCTCGGTGCCGATGCCGAACAGTCCGCGCTCCTTTGGCTCGAGGCGATTCGTGTGCGTCTCCCGGAGCTGCTCGAGTGTGGTCCATGACTGTCCCGCGGCGCGCACGTATTGTCGTGCGTCCTCGCAGATGGGACAGCGGGCGGGAGGCGAATCGCTCGGCGGATACTGAGTGCCGCACGTGATGCAGATGAAGGCGGGCATGGGATCGAGAGCGCGGGGTGACCGATTGATGCGAGCACCGAGTGATACGAATGTAAAGATATGAATCCCGACCGCATCGATATCCCCGAGCGCATCGTCACGGCATTCGTGCAAGCATGGAACCAGCGCGATCCGGACGCGCTCGCCTCACTGTTCGACGCGGACGCGGAGTTCGTGAACGTGATAGGTCTCTGGTGGCACGACCGCGAGGCCATCCGCAAAGCGCACGCGTACGGCCTCGAGCGCATCTTCAATCGCTCCGTGCTGCGCGCTGGTGCGGTGCGGGTCAAGTCGTTGTCGGAGGACGTGGCCGTGGTCCACACCCGGATGCACCTGGAGGGGCAGACATCGGTGGAGGGGATTGCGCAGCCGCAGCCCCGGAGGACGATCTTCTCGTTCGTCGTGCACCGGACCGCGGATGGGTGGCGCTGCGCGTCGGCGCAGAACACCGATGTCGTGCCGGGGGCGGAGACGAACGTGGTCGACGACGAGGGACGCCTGCGATCCGTCGACTATCGCCGTGGCGATCGAAAGGAGTGACCGCGCGGGGACGCCGGAAGATGAGATCGAGCGCTTGCGTGCCGGATCTCTACGCTCGCGACGCTCGCGTCACGCGGCTCGGAGCTCACGATGTGCTGTTACTGGTAGCTCCACTCATCACTTCTCGCATTCGTCGTCGATCGTGACCGGCGGACCGCCGCTCTCGATCACGGCTCCGTGACCGATGACGCATCGCGCCCCGATCGTCACGTCGCCGACGATCGTCGCCGTGCGAGCCACGATGGCTTCCGGATGAACGCTCGGTGTGCGCCCGTATCGCGCTACGAGCATGTGGCCTCATCGCGAACGAGGGGAAGGGGATCGAGCGCGCATGCTCGCGGTATCGGCACGCCACCGTAGCTGTTCCCCGCGCGCACCAAGCTCGACATGCCGCGCGGTCGTCTCACAATCGCGCCCGCCACTCCCGGATCGCCTTCGCATGAATCGGGTAGTGGCTGTACGTGTCGAGCTTGAGGCGGCGACGGAACCGCGTCTCCCGCGCGAACAGCTCCTCGGGCGCCTCGCGGACGTACTCGAGGAGCCGCGTGTGCACGTCATCGTGCTGCCGGAGCACCTCGTCAAGCGACAGGCTGCGTCGCTGCTCCGTTCGCAGTGCATTGAAGGCGTCGATGCCGCCGTACATCACAGAGTATCGCGGCGGCCGGCCGCCCTCGCGGATGCGTGGCAGATGCTCGAGCGCTTCCTCTTCCCACCACGTCACGTGCGCGATGATGTCGCGCACGGACCAGCTGCCGGTCACATCCGGTACAAGCAACTGTGCGTGCGACAGGCCGGCGTACGACTCCTCGAAGTCGGCCCACGCGGTGCGAATCCGCGTCAGGACCTGCTCAGTCTTCATGCCGCAATCTCGCATGGGTCAGGGGACGATGGCTCGCCATTTTCGGACAGCAAACTGCCCGGCATATTGTTGTCCGAAAATGGCCAGTCGGTCGGTCCGCACGCGCTAGATTGCGACCATGCTGCAGGATACCGCCGCACTCTACAGCGCGCTCGTCGCGCGCGATCCTCGCTTCGACGGGGTGTTCTACGTCGGCGTGACGTCGACGGGCATCTACTGTCGTCCGGTGTGCACGGCCCGAACACCGAAGCGGGCGAACTGCCGCTTCTTCGACAGCGCTGCAGCCGCAGAGCGCGCGAGCTTCCGCCCGTGTTTGCGTTGCCGGCCGGAGCTCGCGCCCGGCAATGCGCCGGTGGACGACGCGCACCGCATCGCCAACCTCGTCGCCCATCGCATTGACGAAGGCATGCTCGACGACGGTGCGAGCCTCGAGAAAATCGCCCGGCAGTTCGGATGGAGCGCGCGCCAGATCCGCCGCATCGTGCAGAAGGAGCTCGGCGTCTCGCCGATCGAGCTGGTGATGACACGGCGTCTGCTGCTCGCCAAGCAGTTGCTGACGGAGACGACGCTGCCGATCACCCAGGTGGCGTTGGCCAGCGGCTTCTCGAGTCTGCGTCGCTTCAACGATGCCTTCAGCGGACGGTACGGCATGCCGCCCACGCGCTTTCGACAAGCGACCGACGGCGCGACGCGGACGAGCACCGCCACACCCGACGTCCTCACGCTGCAGCTGACGTATCGTCCTCCATTCGATTGGTCGGGGATGCTGCACTTCCTGAGTGCGCGCGCCACGAACGGTGTCGAGCGAATTCAGGACGACGCGTATCTCCGCACCGTGCAGCTCGGGCCGCACCGCGGATGGATTCGCGTGCGCCACGCGCCCGAGCGGAAGACGCTGCTCGTCGATCTCACGCGTTCGCTCACGCCGGTGCTGCCGGCTCTGTTGGGACGGCTGCGCCATCTCTTCGATCTCAGTGCGCGGCCGGACGTCATCGACGCGCACCTGGCGCAGGACGCGCTGCTCTCCAGCGCCGTGCGTCGGCATCCGGGGCTCCGCGTCCCGGGCACCTTCGATGGATTCGAGCTGGCGGTGCGCGCCATCCTCGGCCAGCAGATCACCGTGAAGGCGGCGACGACGCTGGCCGGGCGCTTCGCGACCGCGTTCGGTGAGCCGATCGAGACGCCGCACGCGGGGCTCTCCCGTCTCGGCCCGACACCACACCGCATCGCCGCCGCGACGGTAGATGAGATCGCATCGCTCGGCATCATTCAGTCGCGGGCGCAGGGCATCATCGCGCTCGCGCGCGAGATCACGTCGGGGCGGCTCGTATTGGACGCGGGTGCCGAGCCTGACGCGATGATCGAGCAGCTCATCGCGCTGCCGAGTATCGGCAAATGGACGGCGCACTACATTGCCATGCGCGCGCTCCGCTGGCCCGATGCGTTTCCCAAGGAAGACGTCGTGTTGCGGAAGGTGCTCGGCGGCGTGAGTGCGACGCGTGCGGACGCGTTGTCGCAAGCATGGCGACCGTGGCGAAGCTACGCGACGCTGCATCTCTGGCAGCACGCCGCGCAGCGGAGCGGCGATGTCTCGTCCGATACGCGTCCATCCACACTCGGTGCCTCATCACGATGATCGTCTACGACACGCTGCACAGTCCCGTCGGCGAGCTCCTGCTTACGGCGAATGACGTGGGGCTGACCGGCATCGACTTCGAGCCGCATTCGCATTCCCGCGACGCTCGCGCCGAGTGGGATCACGCGACGAGTCATACCGGAGCGGCGTCAGCGATCCTCGCGGTTGCCCGCGAGCAACTCACCGCGTACTTCGCCGGCACGCGTACCGTGTTCGATCTCCCGCTCGCCGCACGCGGCACACCTTTCCAGCTGCGCGTGTGGACCGCGCTCCGCGACATCGCGTTCGGCGAATCGATCAGCTACGGCGAGCTCGCACGCCGCCTCGGCGTTCCGCGTGCGGTGCGCGCGGTTGGAGGGGCGAACGGTCGCAATCCGATCCCCATCGTCGTGCCGTGCCACCGCGTGATCGGCGCCGATGGATCGCTCACCGGCTTCGGCGGCGGGATCGAGCGCAAGCGATGGCTCCTGCGCCACGAAGGAGCGCTCCTCGTCTGACGCTGACAGGGTCGATGCGGCGGTGCAGCTCGGACTAATGGATGCACGTAGAGGGGGGCATGTAAGCCACCCCTCTACGTAATCCCCGGGCGTGAGCGAGGCCGAGCGGAGTCGTTATCCGCGCGGCAGTCCGGTCAGCGCGATGCGGTACGCCTTGCTCGCACTGTCCCAGCGCACGCTGTACCCCTCCGGATAGTACCCATCGCTCCGTCCACGCGGTGGTGCCGGCAGCGTCGTGCTGAAGTTCGGCTTCGTCTCCAGATACGCCTTGGTGACCATCGGCTCGGCGAAGATCACCTTCCCGTCCCATGAGCCGTAGATGAAGGTCCGCGTGAACCGCTTCCCCTTCAGCTCGGCGGAGCTCGTGTCCACCCAGTGCACGCCCATGCGGGCGAAGGCGAGCGGCGCGGGCATCACGTAGCGAGCGGGGATCGACTGCGCGTCGGGCTTCCGCTCCGCCTTGCGCTGGAACTCGGGATCCACCGGATCGATCGCGAGACGCTCCGCGGGCGCGATCACGTAGAAGTGGAAGTCGAAGTGCGGCACATCGTAGATGCCCGGCGGCTCGTGCCCGCCCGGGTTCCAGTTCAGCACCACGTGCCGGAACGGCGTCGGGTTCTTGGCGGGGAGGTCCAATGCGGTTTCGAACATCGTATGTCCAGCCTCGAGCCTGCCACCGGGCGCGTGCTCGTCCGGCAGTCCGGAGAGCGCCTTTTCGCTCAACGCGACCCCCACCTCTGGCACACCGTTCGTGATCGTGATGTAGGTGCGTGCCGTCCCGTTGCCCACCTTTACCGCGCGACCGTAGCTCGTGCGATTCCCAGGGTCGCCGGACCCCGACGCCATCTGACAGGCGCCAAGTGCTACGGGCGTGAGCAACGCGACCGCGAGGGTGCGCCCCCAGTCACGAGCTGCATTCGTATCCCGCATGTGATCCTCCAGAGTGTGTAGTGTGTGGACTCCACACGTCATGCGGAAAAGCAGGAGGAAGGTGCTCACTCGAGCCGCACATGCGCCGGCCACAGGGAGAGGCGGATCTTGCGGGTCATATGCGGTCCGCTATCATTCCGCGATTGTCCCGGGAGGCGACATGACATCTCCTCCACAGCAGGACGTCACGCGTCTCCTGGAGTCGCTGAGGAGCGGTGACCGGGGTGCGCTGGACGCGCTCTTCCCACTGGTGTACGGCGAGCTGCGCCGGCTGGCGAGACGACAGCTCTCCCGCGAGCGGCCCGGTCACACGCTCGACTCGGTGGCGCTCGTGAACGAGGCGTACCTCAAGCTCGTGGACCAGGGGAACGTGCGCTGGGAGAACCGCGCGCACTTCTTCGCCGTGTCTGCCCGCGCCATGCGCGCGATTCTGGTGGATCACGCGCGCGCCCGGAACGCAGCCAAGCGTGGCGGCGGAGGCGTGGTCGTCCCCCTGGACGACGTGGCGGATCTACTCTCCGATGAGCAGGCCGAGCACGTGGAGCAGCTCGACGAGGCGCTGACGCAGCTCGCCGGAGTGAATGAAGAGGCGAGCCGCGCGGTCGAGTGCCTGTACTTCGGCGGGTTGACGCTGGAGGAGACCGCCGAGGCGCTCAGCCTCTCGGTGGCAACCGTTCGCCGGCGCTGGAGCTTCGCGAAGGCGTGGCTCGCTCGGGCGCTGCAGCCGGGCATCTGAGCGATGACCGAGGCCGACATCTACCGCCGCGTGTGCGACATCTTCGACGCCGCGATGGAGCTCGACGCGAGTGCGCGAGCCGGACTCCTGGACGACATGTGCGGGGACGAGCCGCTGGTGCGCCGCGAGGTCGAATCGCTGCTCGCGTCGTTCGACGGCGCGCGAACCGGCGCGCTCTTCCCACCGCTCCTCCAGGCCGAAGACGCCGTGTCGCTCGCCATTGGCCAGCGCATCGGTCCGTACACGCTGCATCGGGAGATTGGCGAGGGGGGGATGGGCGTCGTCTACCAGGCGACGCGCGAGGACGTCGGACAGACGGTCGCCCTCAAGCTGGTCCGTCACGGCCGGCTCGCCTCGCCCGATCACCTGCGGCGCTTTCTGCTCGAGCGGCGCGTGCTGGCACGGCTGGAGCACGCGAACATCGCGCGGCTGCTCGATGCTGGTGTGACGGACTCGGGCCTTCCGTATCTCGTGATGGAGTACGTCGACGGCGAGCCGATCGATCGCTACTGTGATGCGCATCGACTGACGGTCGAGGAGCGTCTCGCGCTCTTCGGCTACGTGTGCGATGCCG
This sequence comes from Gemmatimonadaceae bacterium, assembly GCA_035687925.1. Classification (GTDB taxonomy): domain Bacteria; phylum Gemmatimonadota; class Gemmatimonadetes; order Gemmatimonadales; family Gemmatimonadaceae; genus DASSNR01. The sequence continues at coordinate 7,128 of DASSNR010000196.1, forward strand.
TGCACTACGCGCATCGACGCCTTGTCGTCCATCGCGACCTGAAGCCGTCGAACATTACGGTGACGCACGATGGCGTGGTGAAGCTGCTGGACTTCGGCATCGCCACGCTGCTCGAAGAGCGCGACGGAGGGGAGAGCCGGCTCACGCGGACGGGGCTCGTCATGCTGACGCCGGAGTACGCCGCGCCCGAGCAGGTGAAGGGAGAGCCGGTGACGACCGCCAGCGATGTGTACGCGCTGGGGGTCCTGCTGTTCGAGCTGCTCACCGGTCAGCGCCCATTTCGCCTGGAGCGCCGCACGACGCCGGAGCTGCTGCACGCCGTCTGCGAGGAGGAGCCGGAGCCGCCCTCGGAGGTGGTGCGGCGACGCCGGGTGGTGTCGCAACCGGACGGGACGTCGGGGCAGGTCACGCCGGATGCGGCCGGCGAGGCGAGGGGGCTACATCCATCACGGCTCAGGCGGCGGCTGGTGGGCGACCTGGACACCATCGTGCTGATGGCGCTCAAGAAGGAGCCGGAGCGCCGCTATCACTCCGCGCAGGCGCTGCGGGACGATATCGATCGGCATCTCGCGGGGCGCCCAGTGCAGGCTCGTGGAGATTCGGTCTGGTACCGGTCCCGGAAGTTCGTGCGACGGCACGCGGCCGGCGTGGCAGCCGCCTTGGCTCTCGTCCTCACACTAGCTGCCGGGGTGATCGCTACCGCGACCCAGGCCCGCCGAGCGGCAGTCGAGCGGGACAAGGCCGAGCAGCGGTTCCGCGACGTGCGCTCACTCGCCAGCGGGCTCGTCTCCGACGTGCACGACGCGATCAGCGATCTGCCTGGCTCGCTCCCGGTGCGTGCCGCGCTCATGACGCGCGCGCTCGAGCACCTGGATCGGCTGTATCGCCAGTCCAGTGACGATCCTATTCTGCAGCGAGAGATCGCCGCAGCGTACCTGGAGCTCGGTCTCGTCCAGGGCAATCCGACCGTCGCCAATCTGGGCGATCTTGCCGCTGCGCGGCGGAGCTTCGAGCGGGCGCTGTCGATTGCACAGACCGTCGTCGCGGCGAACCCGAACGATCACGCGGCGCGCCGCACGCTCGCGCTCGCACACGAGAAGATGAGCGATGCCGATGCCTGGGGCGGCAGAGTTCCGCAGGGCATCGAGCACGCTCGCAGCGCGCTCGAGCAGTGGCACGTGCTCGCCGCGGCCAATCCGACGAGCGTCACCACACTTCGCGCGGTGGCGACGAGCCACATCAAACTCGGGGACCTCCTCGGCAACCCGAACCTCCCGAGCCTCTCCGACGGCGCGGGCGCGATGCGGGAGTATCAGCACGCACTCGCGTTGCTCGGCGTCGTTCCGCGCGATAGTCTCGACGATTGGACGACGCGTCGACTGCTCGCGCTGGTGCACGAGCGGCTCGGGTCGATGCTGCACCGGGATGGACGACACGCCGAGGGTGTCGCGGAGCTCGAGCGGACGTTGACCATTCGCGAAGAGCTGGTTCGCGAGCGCGGCGCCAGCGTCAATGCGCTGCGGGATCTGGCCGTCACGCACCAGCTCCTATGCGAGGCGCAACTCGCGGGTGGAGACAGCGATGAAGCACTGGCACACTGCCGGCACAGCGTCGCCCTCTACGAGTCGCTCCGCTCCACTGATCCGCGGAACGCGCAGAGTCTCCACGATCTGGCGCTCGGTCAGCTGTCGATGCACAGGGTGCTGGCGGCTCGCGGCGAGCTGAACGCGTCGCTGGTGCAGCTCGACCGGAGCACGGGACTGCTGCGTCAGCTGCTCGCATCGTCGTCCGACAATGCACCGGCGCGGCACGATCTCGCTCGCGGTCTGCTGTGGGCCAGTGCGGTGCACGCGAAACTCGCGGCGCGCTCGAGCGGGGCGACGGAGCGCCGCACGCATCGGGAACACGCCGTCGCGTCCTATGAAGAAGGCGAGCGGCTCCTGCTCCACATGAGCAAGGTGAGCGAGCGCGGGCAGCTATCGAGCGACGATGCAGCACTCCTGCGCCGGGCACAGGGAGCGATCAGCCGAGCGCAGCCGAAACGCTGAAGCGGACCGGTGAGTCTCGCGTCGCGTGTGAGGGAGTGGCGCGGATCACGGGCGAGATCATCCCTCACTCCTCCCTGAGCGATTGCGCCGGCTCGATCACTGTCACTCGTCGCGCGGGCAGGTAGCACGCCGCGAGCGCC
>DASSNR010000204.1:0-7872 GCA_035687925.1 Gemmatimonadaceae bacterium
GTGCACGCGGCTCTCATTGTACAGCACCTGCTCCATGACTTCGGGGATGCCGTCACCGCGTACCGCCGCATGGCCGTAGCGCGCGATGAGCCCCACGGCCACGCCGCCGGCGATCGGCGCGAGGATGAGCGTCCACGCGAATGGAGAGAGCGATGGGGAATGGTAGCCGAGCGAGACCGTCCCGAAGAACGACAGATTCGTGATCAGGTCGATCAGGTCGAGGAGGACCTTCGCTACGACCCCGGAGACGAGCCCCACCAGGATCGCGATGCCACTGATGAAGACGATCCGGCGGTTGTTCTCGAGCGTCTGCCCCTGCTTGGGCAGACGGAGATGTTCGAGAGCGGGGTCGAGTGAGGGAGCAACGGGCAGACGTGTAACGACGGTCGCGATTTCGGGTTCCGAATCGCGCTCCGTAGGCGCTTCGCTAGATGACATGGGAAGAACGACGAGATATCACTGCAGCCGTCTGTCGGCGGCTGATCGAAGAAGTTCATGCATAGGAGATATTGCAAATTTAAAGCTAGACCGACCTTACCGGCTGGACAACTCTTTCGGCGAACGGCGCCGAGAGCACGGCGTCGGCCACGCCGCCCGAAATGATGAATGCCATAAAATCGGCACTCTCCGCCGGGATCGGCTGCACCTGGCTCGTATGGAAGACGACCAAGTTGCCGCCGAAGTTGTATGCCTGCGGCAGGTAGACGGCCACGTACCCGGCGAGGCCGAGCTGCGCGAGCGACTCCTGCGTGACGAAACCGAGCATCAACGCGCCACCTTCGGGCGCGAGGCGTACCGCGACCGGCCGGTCGAACCGCCGCTTCTCGCCCACGAAGGCGTTGAGCAGATCCTTCGTGGATGAATACAGAAGTCGTACGAACGGCAACCGCCCGAGCATCCCTTCCACCGCGCTCACGATCCCCTGCGTGAGCAGGTTCGACGCGAGCACGCCGACGAGCGTGATGAGGATCACAGTGACGACGAGGCCGGCGCCGGGGATCGGGAGCCCGAGCCATCCGTCGATGCGCGTGAAGATCGCCCAGCACACGTAGAGCGTGATGGCGACCGGCGCGGTGACGACGAGCCCGCGCAGGAAGTAGTGAACGAGCTGTTTCATGGAGCGATCCAGAGAGACGAGCGGCCGGCGTCATAAAGAGGACGACCGCGGCGGGGACACGATACGTGTCTATCGCAGTATAACCTGGTCGCACCTCCGGTGATCGTTCTGGCGTGCAATTCAACCGACCTCCGGCATGTGCCTTGCCCGCTGTATGGGTTCGCACCCGGGCCGCGCGATGCAGCGCGCGCCGCGGCTCGGCCACCCGATGCATCAACAGTGGGAGTGCACCAGATGGGAGACGCTCGAGGACGTCAGAAGGGTCCGCAGGATCACGCGGAAGGACAGCATGGCCCGAAGACGGAGCATCGCATCGTCGAAGAGCTCGAATCGGGGCCGCACGGGGAGCCGTGTCCCGACACCGGGCCGCGGATCGGCGAGCACCACCTGTACGAGGGACGGCAGCAGCACGATGAGGCCGACAAGAACAGCGACAAGAATCGTCTGATCAAGAGCCTCGAAGATCGGCACAAGAGCCGCTCCGACTACCAGGTGCCGTACGGCGACGCGGGCGACATCGACTCGCGCCCCATGCCGCAGGACGACTGACGTGAAGGCGGCTCCCGCCGTATCCGTAGAAGAGCTGATCCCGCCGCACCCGACGCTCCCGACGGTGCGCGAGGCCGCGGCCGACTGTCACGCGTGCGACCTGTGGGCCAGCGGCACGCAGACCGTGTTCGGCGAGGGGCCGCCGCACGCCAAGCTCATGTTCGTGGGGGAGCAGCCGGGCGATGTCGAAGATCGCGAGGGCGTCCCCTTCGTCGGTCCATCCGGCCGGCTGCTCGACGCCGCGCTGCGCGAAGCGGGGATCGACCGCGCGGACGTCTACGTCACCAACGCGGTGAAGCACTTCAAGTGGGTGCGCGGCGAGCGCGGGCACCGGCGCATCCACAAGAAGCCGAACGACACCGAGATTCGCGCGTGTCATCCCTGGCTCGAGGTGGAGATCGCGCTCGTGAAGCCGCGCGTGATCGTCTGCCTCGGCGCAACCGCGGCGCAGTCGCTGCTCGGCAAGCAGTTCCGCGTCACCAAGGAGCGCGGCAAGCCCACGCCCTCGCCGCTCGGGCCCATCGTGATCGCCACCGTGCACCCTTCGTCGGTGCTGCGCACGCCCCCCGACGCGCGGGCGCAGGCGGAGCGCGAGTTCATCGAAGATGTCGTGATGGTGGCGCGGTACTTGGAGCGCGAGTCGGCCTGACTCAGGCGTCCAGCGCCGTGCGCAGCCGGCGCGCGAAGTCCTGATAATGAATGGGGAACGCGAAGGACGTCACGCCGCGCTGCAGCGCCATCCTCTCCGCATCGGCGTGCGTGTCACTCGCGGTGAAGAGGATGATGCGGCTTCCGATTTCAGCGGCGCGCGCGTAGGCCTCGTCCTCGCAGGCGAGATCGTGGTCGCAGTCGAGCAGCACGATCGGCGGGCGGAGACGCGTGATCGCCGCCAGCGGGTGCTCGCTCAATTCGGGAAAGACGGGCATGCAGCCCGCCAGCTCCGCGAGCGATGCGAGCAGTGCGCTGATGACGATGTCAGTCGCGATGACGAGAACTGGCGGCGGAGCCATGAGGCATCATCATGAGCGGTAATACTCGTTGATGCACATCGCAATGACCGTCTCCAGTGCGCGCGACTGCTCCTCGTGGCCCCGCGCCCGCTGCACATCGGGGAGCGAATACCAGAGCTGCTTGAGCGCCGCGAGCACCTGCTCCGCGTGCAACGCTTTCGCGTGCGCTTCGCGCGAGAGGGTCCGTAGCGCGCGGTGCAGGTAGCCGCTCGCCAGCAGTTGGAGCTCCAGCGCATCGCGAATCGCTTCGAGAGTCTCGTCAGTGATCGCGCCGGGAATGTCCTTGATGTCGATTCGTTCTGACATACTACGCGGTGTCAGTGGAAAGAGCGTACTCGATGAAGGAGCCTACCCGTGCGCGGCTCTGCTGATCTTCGCATCGATGCCGCCAATGTCGCATCGATGCCGCTAATGTCCGCGGGCAGCTTTTTGTCGTCAAGGGGGACCGCGGCGCGCCGCTTGCGCGGTGGCGATGGTCTTCACCATCAGCAGGATGGTCCTCGCGCGGGTCGCCGTCCGCCGGTTGCTCTCTATGTCGCACTCGCAATCTACGTCACGCGCACGCGCCCACCACTCGGCGCTCGTCCTCTCCGATGATCCTGTCGTCGCGGCACTGCTGCTCTCGCTCCTGGAGCTCGAGGGATTCGCGCCGCGCTACGCGGACCACAACGAACCACCAGCCGATGCCGTGGCGCGATTGCGCCCATGCGTCGTGCTCGTCGACTGCGATCACGCCGCGGCGACGGGCGACGCGTTCTACACGGCGGCCTCCGAGGCGGGGGCCGCCGTCATCGTGTTCAGCCCCATGCGCGCGCGCAGCGAGATCGAGGCGGCGGCCGATGAGCACGCGGTGCGCTGGTTCACGCTCCCCATCGACCAGGCGCGCCTGCGCCGCGTGCTCGCCGACGCCGTGCACGACGCCGCACCGAGCTCCGATTAGATTCGTCGCATGCATCGCAAGGCGATCACCCATCTCAAGCGCGCGGACCCCACGCTGGCCCGCGTCATCGAGCGCGTCGGCGTCTGTCGCTTCACGCCCCGCACCGAGGGGACGCACTTCGACGCGGTCGCGCGCTCGATCGTGTATCAGCAGCTTTCGGGGAGTGCGGCGCACACGATCTACACGCGATGGCTGTCGCTCTACGGCGGCCGCGCGCCGTCGCCCCTCGAGCTGCTCGAGACGCCGGATGCGACGCTGCGCGGTGTCGGGCTCTCGCGACAGAAGATCGCATACCTCAAGGATCTCGCGCACCGCTCGAGCGCCGGGGACGTCCCGATCGACACGTTGCACGAGCTCGACGACGCCGAGGTCATCGCGGCGCTCACGCGCGTGAAGGGCGTGGGACGGTGGACCGCGCAGATGTTCCTCATGTTCCGGCTCGGCCGCCCCGACGTGCTCCCCGAGCTCGACCTCGGGATCCGCAAAGGGATTCAACGCGCCTACGGCCTGCGCACGCTGCCGAGCGATGCGCGCATCCGGAAGCTCGGCCGCGCGTGGACGCCGTACTGCACGATTGCGTCGTGGTATCTCTGGCGTCTGCTCGACGTCGATGGCGTGGCGGGGACGCCGGCGGCGAAGCGACAGGGCGGGACAGCGAAGCGCGCGGCGCGACGCTCGCGTGATGCGCGCACGGAGCGGCGTGATCGCGCGAACGGTCGCTCGAGCGGGACGCGCACCGCGCGGCGGAATGGCGGATAGCGCCCGCGCCGGCCGGCGCTCCACGTCGAGTGCGCCGCCCACACTCGACGCATTCGCGATCACGGCGCCCGGCGTCGCGCCGCTCACCGCGCAGGAGCTGCGCACGCTCGGCATCGCGGTGCGCGAGGTCGAGCCAGGCGGCGTCGCGTTCACCGGTCCATTCGATGCGCTTGCTCGCGCGAACCTGTGGTCGCGCACCGCGAGCCGCGTCATCGTGCGCGTGGGCGAGTTCCGCGCGCGCGCGTTCGGCGAGCTCGAGCGACGCGCGGCGCAGCTGCCGTGGGATCGATTCATCGGTGCAGGGCGCGCCGTGCGACTCCGTGTCACGTGCCGGAAGTCGCGGCTCTATCACTCCGATGCGGTCGCCGAGCGCATTGCACGCGTCATCGAGCGCCGCACGGGCGCAGCGCCGGGCGTCGAGGCTTCGACGGCGGAGCACGAGGACGGCGAGAGCACCGAGGCCGCGCAGCTCATCATCGTGCGACTCTTCCATGATGTGTGCACGGTGAGCGCCGACAGCTCCGGCGCGCTGCTCCACCTGCGCGGCTACCGGCTCGCGACGGCGAAGGCGCCAATGCGCGAGACGCTTGCCGCCGCCGTGCTTGCCGCGAGCGGCTGGGTGAGTGATGCGCCGCTCATCGATCCGCTGTGCGGCGCCGGCACGATCCCGATCGAGGGCGCGCTCATCGCGCGGCGCATCCCGCCCGGACTCGATCGCGGCTTCGCCTTCATGCACTGGCCGAGCTTCGATGCCGCTGCGTGGAACGCGATGCTCGACGCGGCGCGCGCGGACATCCTCCCCTCGGCGCCCGCACCCATCCAGGGCTCTGATCGCGATGCCGGCGCGATCGAGGCGGCCACCGCGAACGCGGAGCGCGCGGGCGTGCTCGGCGACATCACCTTCTCGACCATGGCGCTCTCGCGCATCACGCCGCCCGCCGCGCTCGGCTGGTTGGTGACGAATCCACCGTATGGCGTGCGCGTGGGCGACGTCGACCGACTGCGCAACCTGTACGCGCAGCTCGGCAACGTGGCGCGCCGCGTGTGCGCGGGGTGGACGCTCGCGCTGCTCTCGGCCGACGCGCGGCTCGATGCGCAGCTGCAGATGGATCTGGAGGTGGTGCTTCGCACGCGGAACGGCGGGATCCCCGTCCACCTGGCGCGCGGGATCGTGCCCTACGGCGCGGTCAGTGCGCGGGGATGAGTGAGCGGCCGAGCTTCTTCTCCACCCACGTGATGAGCTTGGAGCCCGCGAAGTAAAGGATCGTCGCTTCGATCATGAAGCGGACGAGGCGCGTCACCGAGAGCGCGAGGCCGAAGGAGAGGAACGGCACGCCGAAGCCGCCGGCCGCGATCGACACGGCCTTGGGCGACGCGAGCGGGAGCGAGCCGAGCACGACGACGATCCACCCCTTGCTGGCGAACCACGCGTGCAATGTCGCGAGCGCGTGGGGCGTCACGCCGAAGAGGCCGAGCAGCGGCAGCCCCACCTGTGTGAACGCGAACGCACCGATCGCGTAGGCGACGAAGCCGCCGAGCGCGGAGCCGATCGTCCCCCACCACGCGAAGGCGTACACGCGCTTGGGGTGTGCGAGGCCGAGTCCAACGAGGAGCGCATCGCTCGGGCCGGGGACGATCGCGCCATTGATGAATCCCCACGCGAGCACGGCCGAGCGTGACCAACCGGAATCCGCGATGCGGTGGAGCAGCGGGATGAGCGCATCGAGTTGTCGGCGCATGCGGGACGATCGGCGTCTGCCGAGGGGACCGTGCACCGCCGGCGTGGGGGAAACATCAGGCATCGATGAAAAATAGCCACGGCGGCCGCGTGTTGTGGATTCGCAACGTGCACATCGGCGTTCCACCCGCTTCTTGACAGTGTTCGCCGCCGCGCCGGATATTGTATCCGACCGACCCAGCCGCACGCGGTACCGCCGCACCAAACCGACTGCTCGACGGTCCGGCTCGGCTCCATGCTTTACCGAGCTCGCGCCACACCACCCTCCCGTCGCACACAGCCGGTTCCGCACGTCCCGTCGCACCCGTCGCATCCGATCTGTGCCCGGCACGACACGGAACACGCCGGGCTCCCGCAGACCCACACGGTCCACATCCACCAGGAGGCGGCATGAGAGGGCTTGTTCGTTGGGAGGCTACACTGATCGCCGCCGGCGTCGTGATGGCGCTGGCAGCTCGAGCACGACCGGTCGCGGCGCAGGCGACCGGGGGCGTGATCGAGGGGACGATCACCGATGCAAGTACGCACGCTCCGCTCGCCAGTGCACAGGTGTTCGTGGTCGGCACCCGGCTCGGTGCCATGGTCAACCCCGATGGGAAGTATCACATCGCCGGCGTCCCCGCCGGCAGCGTGCAGATCCAGGCGCGGCTCATCGGCTACGCGCAGGTGACGAAGAACGCGACGATCACCGCGGGCCAGACGACGACCGTCGACTTTGCGCTCGCGCAGTCGGCCGTCACGCTGGGCGACATCGTCGTGACGGGGACCGGGGGCGCGGTCCAGGAGAAGAAGCTCGGCAACACCGTCGCCAAGGTCGATGTCGCCGCGCTCAAGGATGCACCGATCCGCAATCCCGACGAAGTGCTGCAGGGACGCGTGCCCGGCGTGAGTATGGTGCCGAGCAGCGGCGTCACGGGTGAAGGCGCCCGCATCCGCATTCGCGGGAACGCGAGTCTCTCGCAGTCGAACGAGCCGATCATCTACATCGACGGCGTCCGCGTCGACAACGGCGGCTCGTCAGGGAACGGCGGCGCGACGGTCTCCCGACTCGACGACATCGATCCGACCAGCATCGACCACATCGAGATCCTGAAGGGCGCGGCGGCGGCGACGCTCTACGGCACCGAAGCGTCGAACGGCGTCATCCAGATCTTCACGAAGAAGGGGACGCCGGGCAGCCCGCGGTGGAACATCGACTACTCGCGCTCCGAGATCTCGATGCCCAACTCCATCGCGCCGAACGCCGGCTTCGCCCGCACGCAGACGCAGGCCGACTCGCTGAGCATTCTCACCGGCCAGACGATCACGCCGTACGTGCCGTTCACCGTGCCGGTCATCAATCAGCTCTATCAGACCGGACACGGCGATCAGCTGAACGCGTCGGTGAGCGGCGGCGCGCAGCAGGTGTCGTACTTCGTCTCCGGCCGCTACAGCAACACCGACGGGCCGTTCACAGGGAAGCGCTTCCCGGGGAGCCTGACGCAGGACATGCAGCGCATGTACCAGGCGACGGCGAACCTCGATCTCTTCCTGCGCGACAACTTCCACCTGAACTTCCGCTCCTTCTACCAGCAGGGGCACGTCGAGTCGCCGGACGGGCACAACAGCATCACGTCCCCGTACGCGCTCGCCAGGTACGCCAAGCCGGAAGACGGATACTGTCTGGATGACAACGGCAAGCCATCTTTCCAGAACATCATCGCGCCGTTCACCTGCGCGAAGGTCGGCAACCCGTACGGCAACACGGCCTTCTACACGA
>DASSNR010000213.1:0-3337 GCA_035687925.1 Gemmatimonadaceae bacterium
CTCTACAACTTCGGCCGCGTCGTGAATCCCAACAACACGACGACGCGCTGGAACGGGATCGGCATCGAGGCACCGGAGGGCACGCCGGTGCGCGCGGTGGCGGCGGGCCGTGCGGTCGTCGCCGAGCCCTTCGGCACGTACGGGCTCACCGTCATCCTGCAGCACGGTGGAGGGGACTACTCGGTGTACGGCTCGCTGAGCAAGCTCGCGGTCGCGAAGGGCGACTCGGTGAGCAAGGGACAGGTCATCGGCTACGTCGGCACGACCGATCCCGACATGCCGCCGCACCTGCACTTCGAGATTCGTCCGCAGGGGCGCGCCGTCGATCCACTCGATTGGCTCAGGCAGCAGCAATGAGCGATCTCCTCGGCGCACACGTCTCGATCGCGGGCGGAACGCACGAAGCGCCGCCGCGCGCGCGGGCCATCGGCGCGACGGCGATGCAGGTATTCACGAAGCAGGCGAACCGATGGGCCGAGCGCTCCATCGAGAACGAGGAAGCGGGGGCGTTCCGCGGCGCGCTCGGCGAAACGGAAGTCGCAATCACCTGCTCGCACGACAGCTATCTCATCAACCTCGCGTCGCCCGACCCCGCGCTCCGCGCACGATCGCTCGAGTCGTTCGTGCGCGAGCTGGAGCGGTGCGAGGCGCTGGGGATCGAGTACCTCGTGTCGCACCCCGGCAACTTCATGGATGAGCGGGAGAGCGGCATCGCGCGTAACGCCGAAGCGATCGCCGCCGGCCTCGAACGGGCACCTGGACGCACGATGCTCCTCATGGAGACGACGGCCGGGAGCGGAACCGTGATCGGCTCGACGTTCGAGGAGCTCGCGCAGCTCCTGTCGCTCATCCCTGCGCCGCTTCGCACACGTGTCGGCGTGTGCGCCGACACCGCGCACATCTTCGCCGCCGGCTACGATCTCGTGCACGACTACGATGGCGTGTGGGCGCGTTTCGATGATGTGATCGGACTCGATCGCCTGCGCGTCATGCACCTCAACGATTCCAAGGTCCCGTTCGGCTCGCGCAAGGATCGGCACGAGCTGATCGCCGAGGGCGCGATCGGCGAAGCGCCGTTCCGCCGCATCATGACCGATGAGCGGTTTGCCAACGTCGCGAAAGTACTCGAGACGCCGAAGCTCGACGACGCCGAGGCGACCGACCGCCGGATGCTCGAGCGGCTCCGGAGCTACCGCGGGTGACAGCGCCACGCCGGTGTACTAGTTTCACAGGCATGCCCGGCGTGCTTCGCTCCTTCCACCGCGCGCGCTCGCGCGTCCTCCTCGTTGCCGCCTTCCTGGCGTTGACGGGACAGGCGGTCGCGACGCTCGTGGCGCCGGCCGCCGAAGCGCGCGCATCGCACAGCGCGCCGGCGCACGTCGAATCGGGTGGCACGCACAAGCACCACTCGCACAACCCCAACGACTGCCCGGCGTGTATCGCGCTGCAGATCACCGGGCTCCCGCAACACGCCGTCGAGCGGCCGGCGCTCCTGACGGTCCGATTCACGCCGCCCCCCGCGACGACGCGTCGCATCCTCGCGGCGCATCGCTTCGGCCCCAAGTCTCCCCGAGCCCCTCCCCTGCTCGTCGCACCGGTTCGGTAGCGACCGAGCCCGACCGGCAACGACACGCGCGCGAGTGACGCGCTGATGTCGTTCGCCCGCGCCGCCCATCGCGGTACACGCTCGTCCAGCCGCATCGCGCACGTTCCCGGAACGGGAGCATGACGCGACCGCGCTGCGCGAGGCATCCGCCGTTCCGGGCGCGCGAACGCGTTCACGGCCAGGCCAAGGGGATTCATGTACACGCAAGCTTTCGTCGTCGGGACGCTCATGCTCTTGTGCGGGGCCTCGGCCCACGCGCAGCAGAACAGCTGGGCAGACACGACGACAGCCATTCGGCTCACCAGACGACAGGCGGTCGACGAGGCGCTCGCCCACAACCCGCAGCTCGAGGCGGCGCGCCAGCAGGTCGCACAGGCGCGAGCGCGCGTCTCCGAAGCGACCGCGCTGCCCGACCCATCGTTCAGCGCTGCGATCGCCGACGAGACCGGCCCGGTGCAGTTCGGGACCGCTGGATCGAAGGCGATGGGGATCGGGGTGACGATCCCCTTCCCCACGAAGATCCATCTGCGCGGCGCCGTCGCCGGGACGGACGTGAGCGCATCGGAGTTCTCCTACACACAGTCGCGACAGCTCATCGCCTCGCAGACGGTGCAGGCGTACGACGCGCTACTCGTCGCCGAGCGCCACGCACAGGACCTGGCCGAGGCGAAACGGCTGAGCGATGACTTCCTGCAGAAGACGCAGGCGCGCTTCAACGCCGGTACGGCGGCGAAGATCGACGTCATCAAGGCGCAGGTCGAAGTGGCGCAGGCGGAGAACGATCTCATCGCCAACGAACGGGACGTCGCCAACGCGCGCGCCGCGCTGAACCGGTTGCTCGGTCGCGTGCTCGGCGCGTCGGTGCAGATGGCCGACACGCTCACGGTCCCCGCGGCGCCTCCATCACTCGAGATGTTGGAGCAGCACGCGCTGGTACAGCGGCCGGAAGTGCGGAGTATGGAAGCGCAGCGCGCGGGTGCCCGCATGGCAACATCGCTTGCCGGTCAATACTGGCTCCCCGATCTCTCGATCGGCGTGCAGCGCGACTTCGTGCGCGGCATCCCGACGCCATACGAGACGGACATCGGCTTCAGCTTCCCGCTCTTCTTCTGGCAGCACAAGAACGGCGAGGTCGCCGAATCGCAGCACCACGAGATGGAGCTCGCGGCGACGAGTCGCGACCTGAAGGCGCAGGTGTCGCAGGAGGTCGAGAGCGCGCATGCGGCGGCGTCGACCGCGCTGCGACAGGTGCTCTATCTGCGCGACCAGCTCCTCCCTGAAGCGCGCGACGCCTATCGCATCGCCTCGACGAGCTACGCGCTCGGCGGCTCGTCCGCGCTCGAGGTGCTCGATGCGCAGCGCACGCTGCTCGATGCCCAAAGCCAGTACACCGACGCCCTCGGCGCCGCCAACGATGCGCGCTCCCAGCTGGAGCTCGCCGTGGGCGCGCCGCTCGATTCGATCTCTACGGGAGACACCCATGAACGTTAGGAGCGCGGTCCTCATCGCGGCGCCATTCGGCGTCGCCCTGCTCGCGGCCGCGGGGTGCGGGAGCAAGCCGGAGGCCGATGCGGCTACCGCGGCGCCCGCGAAGTCGTCGGCCTTCACCATCCCCGCCGAACAGCGGGAGCGGATCGGCGTGCACGCGGTGGCGCCGTCGTCTTTTCATCCCGTGGTGAACACGACCGGCACCGTCGCGTTCGATGGCGATCAATCCACGCAGGTGCTCGC
>DASSNR010000225.1:0-5054 GCA_035687925.1 Gemmatimonadaceae bacterium
AAGTACCTCCCCTGGTTCCAGATCGAAGGGCCGTACGTCACGCGCGAGGTGACGGTGCGCGATCTGCTCACGCACCGCACGGGGCTCCCGCGCGGCGACCAACTGTGGTACGCCTCCGGCTTCAGTCGCCTGGAGGTGCTGCACCGCGTGCGATTCCTTCAGCCGCAGTGGAGCTTCCGCTCGCACTACGGCTACCAGAACATCATGTTCATGGCGGCGGGCGAAGTGTTGCACGCCGCGAGCGGCGCGACGTGGGATGACTTCGTGAGGTCCCACATCTTGACGCCGCTCGGCATGACACGCACGAGGACGGGCATCACCGCGCTCGACACCATGACGGATGTCGCCACGCCGCACATGGAGATCGACGACACGGTACGCGTCATCCCCTGGCGCAACATGGACAACCTCGGGCCGGCGGGCGCCATGATCTCCAGCGCCCACGATCTCGCGCAATGGCTGCTGCTCCAACTCGGCGATGGCGTCTACCACGGAACGCGCTTGCTGAGCGATTCCGTGGTGGAGGAGATGCACACGCCGCAGACGGTGATCCGCATGAGCAAGGAGACGCACGCGCTCTACCCCGATACACATTTCATGGCGTACGGACTCGCGTGGTCGCTCAAGGATTATCACGGCAAACTGTTCGTGGGCCACGGCGGCGTGATCGACGGGATGCGCACCGAGATCGGGATGATCCCCGAGGACCACCTGGGCGTCGTCGTCCTCGCCAATCTCGATGGCACCAACTTCCCGGTCGCGATACTCCACCGTGTGCTCGACGCGTACATGGGCGCGCCGCCGCGCGACTGGAACACCGTGCTGCTCGCCGAAGCCCGGAAGTCGCGCGCGCGCGAGGACAGTACGCGCAAGGCATTCGAGGCGGCGCGCGTGCCGGGCACGCACCCCTCGCTCCCGCTCGAGCAGTACGCGGGGACGTACTCGGACAGCCTGTACGGCGACATCCGGATCACCGACGAGAACGGTAAACTCGTCGCCCGCATGGGTCCGTCGTATACGGGCGACCTCGAGCACTGGCACTACAACACCTTCAAGGTGGCGTGGCGCGATCGCGGCCTCGGCACCGCATTCTTCACCTTCGCGCTGAACGCGGAAGGGAGAGTCGTATCGCTCCAGGTCCTGCATCTGGGCGGATTTGAGCGATTGGCGTCGCCCAACAAAGTGGCGGCGGGCTCACCATGAGTCGGCCGAGCACCCTCCCGCCGTCGCATCGCATCTCGTCCGGCGCAGCGCTCACCGACGGAGATCCCTCGTCATGACGCGTATCCTGCTCGTCGCCGTTCTCGCCATCGGCGCCTGCGCGCCGGCCCCGCGGGCCGCGGGGCCGGCACCCATCCCCGGCCCGTACGATGTGATCATCGAGCGTGGCCGAGTGGTCGACGGCACGGGCAATCCGTACTTCTACGGCGATGTCGCCATCAAGGGCGACCGCATCGCGCGCATCACTCCAGCGGGGATGCTCGCGCATGCGAGTGCTGCGCGGCGCATCGACGCGCGCGGGATGGTCGTCGCGCCGGGCTTCATCGACATCCAAGCGCAGTCGGTGCCGGAGCTCATGACGGGCGACAGCCGCGTCGTGAGCATGGTGACGCAGGGGATCACGACGATGATCTTCGGTGAAGGCTCGACCCCCGCCCCGTCGAATGAGAAGGTGATGGAGATGTATGGCGTCACCGACAGCGCCGATGCGCGGCTCTTCCGCTCGTTCGAGGGACCGCACGGCTTCGCCAACTGGCTGGACGAGATGGCGCGGCACAAAGCGTCGGTGAACTTCGGCTCCTTCGTGGGCGCCGCGACCGTGCGCGCGTACGCGAAGGGGGAGGCCGAGGGACCCGCGACGCCCGCGGAGCTGGACACGATGCGCGCCGTGGTGCGGCGCGCGATGCAGGACGGCGCCTTCGGTCTCGCGAGCGCCCTCATCTACCCGCCAGGGAGCTACGCGTCGACGAACGAGCTCATCGAGGAGTCGAAAGCGATGGCGCCGTACGGCGGGGTCTACATCACGCACATGCGCTCCGAGGGCGACCGGCTGCTCGAGGCGGTGGACGAAGCGCTCACGATCGGGCGCGAGGCGGGCGTGCCGGTCGAGATCTACCATCTCAAGGCCGCTGGCGTGAATAACTGGCCCAAGGCCGCGCTGGTCGTCGCGACGATCGACTCGGCACGCGCGGCGGGGCAGGATGTGGCCGCCGATCAGTACGCCTATACGGCGGGCGCGAACGGACTCTCGTCGTGCATCGCGCCGTCCGCGCACGCGGACGGCAAGCTCTTCGAGCGGCTTCGCGATCCGGCCACACGGGCGCAGATCAAGGCCGACATGATGCGAGTCGACACGACGTGGGAGAATCTGTGCCTCAGCGCGACGCCGGCCGGCGTCGAGGTCGTGGGCTTCCGCACCGACTCATTGAAGAAGTTCGAGGGGAAGCGGCTCACCGAGATCGCGCAGGCAATGGGCGAGGACTGGGCCGATGCGCTCATCGATCTCACGCTCGCCGAGCACGATCGGTTGGGGCAGATCCTCTTCATCGCGTCGGACTCGAACGTCGCCATGCAGATCCGTCAGCCGTGGATGAAGTTCGGCACCGACGCCGAAGCCTTCGATCCCGACAGCGCGAAGGAGATGACGCACCCGCGTGCCTACGGGAACTACCCGCGCATCCTCGGCCGGTACGTGCGCGAGCAGCATGTGCTCACACTCGAGGATGCCATCCGCAAGATGACGTGGGCCGTCGCGCAGCGCCTCTCGATCCACGACCGCGGCATGCTGCACCAGGGGATGTACGCCGACGTCGTCATCTTCGACCCGAACACGATCATCGATCGTGCGACGTACGAGCAGCCGCATCAGCTGTCGGCAGGTGTTCGCGAGGTATTCGTGAACGGCGTCGAGGTCGTGCGCGACGGCCATCACACGGGGGCGGAGCCGGGGATGATGGTGCGGGGGCCGGGGTATGGAGTGAGTCAGTGAGTCAGTCGGTCAGTGAGTCAGGAACAGCTCGTACGGTGGGTCCTGTCATTCCGAGCGTATGCGAGGAATCTCGGGCCCCTGTCATTCCGAGCGAACGCGAGGAATCTCGCTGGTAGCACGAGATCCCTCGCTGGCGCTCGGGATGACGACTGTCGAGGGGATCCCTCGCTGACGCTCGGGATGACGACGGAGCAAGCAGTTCCTGACTCACTGACTCACTGACCCACTGATTCGGGGGTCGACTCTCTTCTCGCGTCCCGCACTCGCCATGCGTAGAACACCGGTACTCCCAGCAACACGATCACGAGCCCGACGACTGCGCGGCCGGGTTGGGTGACGAGCGTGTCGATGACGATCGCGGCGGCGGAGGCGACGAAGAGGAGGGGCGTCAGTGGGTAGCCGGGGACGCGAAATCCCGTGGCAGCGGCCGCATCGCGATGGCGGTAGACGAAGATGCTGAGTGCGCCCAGGCCGTAGAAGATCCAGCCGGCGAACACGACGTAGGTGAGCAGTTGCTCGAAGGTGCCCGAGGCTGCGAGGAGCATGGCCCAGAGGGAGCTCGCGATGATCGCGAAGGCCGGCGTGCCGAATCGCGGGTGGACCTCGGCGAGCTTGCGGAAGAAGACGCCGTCGCGGGCCATCGCGTAGTACATGCGCGGCGACGTGATGGTGAGGCCGTTGGCGGCGCTGAACATCGAGATGAGAATCACCGCGGCGATCGCTGATCCGGCCGCGGGGCCGAACACGGCGCTCACCGCATCGGCGGCAATGCGATCGGTCTGCTGTGCGCGAACCGGTCCCAGTGCGGCGAGGTAGGCGATATTCGCGAGCAGGTAGAGCGCGATCAGCACCGCGGTACCGAGCACGATGGCGCGCGGGAACGTGCGCTGCGGATCGCGTGCCTCACCGGCGGAGAAGGAGACGTAGTGCCACCCCTCGTACGCCCACAATACCGCCACCATCGCGATGCCGAACCCCGCGAGGAGCGCCGGCGCGCCGGTGGTCGCCGTCGATGCCGGTACGGCGACCGTGACGTTGCGTCCCACGACAATGAGCAACACGCTCATCGCGATGAGCGCGACCACCTTGATCCCCGTCGTCCAGTTCTGCACGTGCGCGCTCTCGCGGGTACCGCGCACGTTGATCATCATGATCACGAAGATCATGAGGACGGCGACGAATTTGGCTGTCAGCGGCGAGACCGGCACGAACTCACCGAGGTAGCCGGTGAAGGCGACGGCGAGTGTAGCGACCGAGCCGCTGCTGATGACGAAGAACGCGGTCCAGCCGAAGAGAAAGGCGGGGAGCGGCCCGAACGCGTCGCGGAGGTACACGTACAAGCCGCCCGCATCCGGGTGCGCGGCGCCGAGCTCGCCGTAGGTGAGCGCGCCGAGGAGCGAGAGGACGCCTGCCGCGAGCCAGACGGAGAGCGCCACGAGCGTGCGGCCCCCGGTCTCGCGCAGCACCACGGCGG
Organism: Gemmatimonadaceae bacterium; assembly: GCA_035687925.1. Taxonomy (GTDB): domain Bacteria; phylum Gemmatimonadota; class Gemmatimonadetes; order Gemmatimonadales; family Gemmatimonadaceae; genus DASSNR01. The sequence continues at coordinate 4,464 of DASSNR010000225.1, forward strand.
GGACGATGAAGATGCCGGAGCCGATCACCGTCCCGACCACGATCAGGAAGAGATCCTTGAGCCCCAGCGTGCGCTCGAGCGTTCGCATCGGTGATACCTCGCGGGTCGAGAGCCTCGCGGGAGCGGCCGTCGGGCCGTGCGATGCGGCCAATGTACGGGTTGGCCGCCGGCGCGCAAGCCGCGCCGAGTGTCGCTCGCGGGGCGGATGGGGTGCGGAACCCGGGTCCCATCGTACAACTTTGTATCCAACGCAGTGTCCGACGCTGCTCGATCGCCCGCGCGCCCGTCTCCGGCACACTCCGTCCCACCCTCACCCGACATACGGCCCATGACGATCTCCAACGCATCAGCGAGCAGCATGTCACGCGCCCGCGTCGCGACGCCGCGAGGCACGCGGGGCGATCGCATCGCGCACGCGTACGAGCAGCTTCGCACGCTCATCGTCCACGGACGGCTCGCACCGGGCTCGCGCGTCATCGAGAGCGACATCGCCGAGCGGCTGGGAGTGAGCCGCACGCCGGTGCGCAGCGCGCTCCATCGCCTGCAGCAGGAGGGGTACATCGTCGGCGTGAGCCGCGGGAAGGAGCCGCG
>DASSNR010000285.1:0-8038 GCA_035687925.1 Gemmatimonadaceae bacterium
CGGCCACGGAGGAGCAGCTCACCGCCGTGGCCGAGGGTGATGCGGTGGACATCGATCGGGCGGTTGCGAGCGCGCGCGGCACTTTCGAGTCGGACAAGTGGCGCGGCACGAGTGCGCGGCGCCGTGGTGAGATGCTCTACCGGCTCGGCGAGCTGTGCGCGGAGCACAAGGACGAGATCGCGCGGCTCGAGACGTTGAACAACGGGAAGCCGTTGTTCGAGTCGATGATCGACATCAAGCTCACCGCGGACACGCTCAAGTACTATGGTGGGTGGGCGGACAAGATCCACGGGGAGACGATCCCCGTGGACGGGCCGTTCTTCAACTACACGCTCCGCGAACCGCTTGGCGTCGTCGGCGCGATCGTGCCGTGGAACTTTCCGCTCTCGCTCGCGGCGTGGAAGCTCGGGCCCGCGCTCGCGTGCGGGAACATGGTCGTCCTGAAGCCTGCCGAGCAGACGCCATTCACGGCGCTGTATCTCGCGGGGCTCGCGCTCGAGGCCGGGTTCCCCGCGGGCGCGCTCAACTGCGTGCCGGGGTACGGACCCACGGCGGGCGCCGCGCTCGTGCGCCATCCCGGCGTGGACAAGATCGCGTTCACCGGATCGACCGAAGTCGGCAAGCAGGTGATGCGCGAAGCGGCAACGACGGTGAAGAAGGTATCGCTCGAGCTCGGCGGGAAGTCGCCGAACATCGTGTTCGCGGATGCCGATCTCGACGCGGCCGCGCGGGGCGCACTCACTGGAATTTTCTACGGGAAGGGCGAGGTGTGCGCAGCCGGTTCACGCTTGCTCGTCGAAGCGCCGGTGCGCGAGGAGCTGCAGCAGAAGATCCTCGAGCGCGCCAAGCGCATGGTGGCCGGCGATCCACTGAACCCCAAGACCCGCTTGGGCGCGATCGTCTCCAAGAAGCAGATGGAGCGCGTGCTCGGCTACATCGAGAGCGGGAAGCGCGAGGGCGCGACGCTGCTCACCGGCGGCGAACGCACCCCCGTGAACGGCAAAGGCTACTTCGTGCAGCCAACGATCTTCGGCGACGTGCAGAGCGACATGACGATCGCGCGCGAGGAGATCTTCGGCCCCGTGCTCGCGATGATGACGTTCGAGGATGGCGTCGCCGGCGCAACGGAGCTCGCGAATCAGACGATCTACGGTCTCGCCGCCGGCATCTGGACGCGCGACATCAAGAAGGCGCTGCGCACCGCGAGCGCCGTGCGCGCGGGGACCGTCTGGATCAACACCTATAACATGTACGACGCCGCATCGCCGTTCGGCGGATTCAAGCAATCGGGCTTCGGCCGCGATCTGGGGATGCAGGCGCTCGAGGGGTACACGCAGGTGAAGTCGGTGTGGGTGGATCTGTCGTGACCGACGCCGTCATCATCGACGCCGTCCGCACGCCCATCGGGCGGCATGGCGGAGTGCTCGCGCGCGTGCGGCCGGACGATCTCGCGGCGGTGGCGATTCGCGGGCTCGTCGAGCGGACGGGGATCGAGCCGTCGGCCGTGGACGACGTCATCCTGGGATGCGCGAACCAGGCGGGCGAGGACAATCGGAACGTGGCGCGCATGGCGCTGCTGCTCGCGGGCTTCCCTGTCGCGGTGCCGGGGCAGACGGTGAACCGGTTGTGCGGCTCGGGGCTGCAGGCGGTGGTGAGCGCGGTGCACGCTGTGCGCGCGGGCGAAGGCGGGTGCTTCATCGCGGGCGGCGTGGAGAGCATGTCGCGCGCGCCGTGGGTGACGCTCAAGCCCGAAGAGGCATTCACGCGCTCCGCGCCGCAGTCAGCCGACACGACGGTGGGATGGCGCTTCGTCAACCCGCGGCTCCCCGCCGAATGGACGATCTCGCTCGGACAGACCGCGGAGGAGGTCGCCAGCCGATTCGGCATCACGCGCGAGGAGCAGGACGCGTTCGCCTACGAGAGCCAGCAGCGCACCGCCTGCGCGATGCGTGAGGATCGCTTCCGCGACGAGATCATCCCGGTGCGCGTCGCAGGTCGGCGCGGCGAGGAGACCGTCGTCGATCGCGACGAACATCCACGCCCCGATGTGACGATGGAGAAGCTCGCCGCGATGCGCCCCGCGTTCGCGAAGGAGCGCGGGACGGTGACCGCAGGCTCGTCGAGCGGGATCAACGATGGCGCGTCCGCGGTGCTCGTCATGTCGAGCGACGCGGCGCGCGCGGGCGGCATGACGCCGATGGCACGCGTGGTCGCTTCGGCAGTGGCGGGCGTTTCGCCGGATGTGATGGGGCTCGGTCCCATCCCCGCCACGCGGAAGGCGCTCGAGCGCGCCGGGCTCACCATCGACGACATCGACCTCATCGAGCTGAACGAGGCCTTCGCGTCGCAGTCGATCGCGTGCATCCGCGAGCTCGGTGCCGATCCCGCGAAGGTGAACGTGAACGGCGGTGCCATCGCGCTCGGGCACCCACTCGGCGCATCGGGGGCGCGCGTCCTCACGACGCTCGTGCACGAGCTCGAGCGCCGCGGCGGACGCTACGGGTTGGCGACGATGTGCATCGGCGTCGGCCAGGGGATCGCGACGATCGTGGAGCGTGTGACATGAGCAGCTTCGAGCACATTCTCTTGCAGCGCGACGGCGCGATCGGGACGCTCGTGCTCAATCGTCCCGAGAAGCTCAACGCCTTTGCCGGCACGATGCGGGGCGAAATCGCCGATGCGCTCGACGAGCTGGAGGCGGATGCGAGGGTGCGCGTCATCATCATCACCGGCGCGGGTCGCGGCTTCTGCGCGGGCGCGGACGTGGGGTACATGGCGGAGCTGATCGAGCGTCGCGACGAAGAGGCAATGGCCGCGCTGGTTGAAGCGGGCCGGCGCGTCGTCACGACGATTCGTCGCTCGTCGAAGCCGGTGATCGCGAGCTTGAACGGCGTCGCGGCAGGTGGCGGCGCGAATCTCGCGCTGGCGTGTGACATGCGCATCGCGAGTGATCGGGCGAAGCTCGGGCAGACGTTCAACCGCATCGGCCTCTGTCCGGACTGGGGTGGCACCTACTTCCTCCCGCGCCTCGTGGGGCCGGCGAAGTCGCTGGAGCTGTTCTGGCTGGCCGAGATCATCGACGCCGAGGAGTGCCTCCGGCTCGGACTCGTGAACCGCGTGGTGCCGCACGATCTGCTGGCGCAGGAGACGACGACACTCGCGCGTACGCTCGCCGACAAGCCCGCGCTCGCGCTCTCGCTGGCGAAGCGGGCCGTGTACGAATCACTCGATCAGTCCCTCCCTCAGATGCTCGATGCCGAGTTGGAGATGCAGCTCCAGTGCTTTCGGAGCGGCGATGCAGCGGAAGGGATCACAGCGTTCCTGGAGAAGCGAACGGCGGAATTCGGACGGGAGAAGCTCGTGAGGAATCAAACAGTGAGTCAGTAGGTCAGTGAGTCAGTGAGTCAGACGAAGCCCGTACGATTGTCATTCCGAGCGCAGCGAGGAATCTCGGCCTGGCGAGGCGATCCCTCGCTCCGCTCGGGATGACAGACTCACGGGCCGTTCCTGACTCACTGATCCACTGACTCACTGACTCACGCTCGCACTGCAATCTGAAGCCGAGAGGAATCTCATCATGGCATTGGCGAAGATCGGCAACTTCGACGACTGGATCGATCTCTTCAAAGTGTGGCAGGACGACATCGGCCTCGAAGCCAAGGAACTGAAGAATTACAACTTCGAAGTGAAGCTCGGCGACATCGAGGTCGACGAGATCGAGTTCGGCCACTATGCGGGCCAGCGGAAGTGGCCGACCGTGATGCACATCCCGGATCAGCGGATCCGCGATGCGCTGCAGAACCTGATCATCTTCCAGGGCGACACGGAGTTCGCCTCGGTGGAGCAGCAGCGCGCGCTCCTGCAGAACGCGCCGAGCGATTACGATCTCTTCTCCATCTACCGCGTGATGGCGGAGGAGATGCGTCACGGCTGGCAGATGTCGTATCTACTCGTGACGCACTTCGGCGACGAAGGGAAGCGCGAGGCGGAGAAGCTGCTCCAGCGCCGCGCCGACGAGCATGAGCGGCTGCTCGGCTCGTTCAACGAGAGCGTGGAGAACTGGCTCGACTTCTTCGCGTACACCGAGTTCATCGATCGCGACGGCAAGTACCAGCTGCAGATGCTCTCGACGTCCGGCTTCGCGCCGCTCTCGCGCTCGATGAAGCCCATGCTGCGCGAGGAGTCGTACCATCTCGGCACGGGGAACAGCGGGCTGCAGCGCATCATCAGGGCGGGGCGCATCCCCACCGAGGTGATGCAGCGTTACTTCAACAAGTGGGTGTCGACGGCGTTCGATCTCTTCGGGACGGACAACTCGTCGTCCGCGCAGTGGGCGTACACGTGGGGGCTCAAGGGGCGCTTCGACGAGCGGACGAACCCGCAGCCGGCCGATGCGGCGAAGCTCAACGAGGCGGCGCGCGAGCTGTACCGGCAGGAGGTCCAGGGGCTGATCGATCGCCTCAACCAGCACGTGCCGGAGGATCAGCCGAAGCTCAAGATTCCGAGTGTGAAGTTCAATCGACGCATTGGGCAGTACAAGGGGAAGACGTTCACGATCGACGGCGAACCGATCGAGCGCGAGCACTACAAGGCCTACGTGGCGTCGGTGATGCCCACGGCCGAGGATCGCGAGCTGTTGCGGAACATCTTCAAGGAGAACGACTGGATCACACCACGGAAGCTCGAGAGCTGATGGCGCCGGCGTCCGCCGCCGACTCTGTGCGGCGCATTGCAGCGCGACCGATGTTGATCGCGCATCGCGGTGCGCCGCGCGAGCGTCCGGAGAACACGATCCCGGCATTCGCGCGTGCCTTGGAGCTGGGCGCCGACGGCATCGAGCTGGATGTGCATGCAACGCGCGATGGCGTCGTCATCGTCCATCACGATCCGAGACCGAACGTTGCGCCACCGTCGCCGGCGCTCGCCGGCCGGCGGATCGCCGATCTCACCTTCGAGGAGCTCGAGCAGTTCCGTTTCGAGGGCGACGTGACCATCCCGACGCTGGCCGACGTGCTCGCGCTCGTCGATGGGCGCGCCGACGTCTACGTCGAGATCAAGGGGCGACGCATCGAACAGCAGGTGGTCGACGTGATCCTTCAATCCGCAGTGCCCAGCCGGTGCTCGGTGCACAGCTTCGACCATGCCGCCGTCAAGCGCGTGAACGAGTTGTGCCCCGCCCTGCGCACCGGTGTCCTGGTCTCGACGTATCCCACGCAGCCGGCGATGCTGCTCCAGAGTCTCGCGGCGAGCGATCTCTGGCCCGATTTCCCGTGCATCGGTGAGACGCTCGTCCGGCGTGCGCACGATGCGGGGGCGCGCGTGATCGCATGGACTGTGGATGAACCCGACGACGCGCGCCGACTGGCCGCGCTCGACGTGGACGGCATCTGCACGGACGACATTCCCACCATTCGCACGGCACTGTCTCAGACGGCATGACACCCATCCGAAATGTTGCGGTCCTGGGCGCAGGCACCATGGGGCACGGGATCGCGTACGTCGCATCGCTCGCCGGTTATCGCGTGTGTCTCACGGACGTCGATGCGCGTACACTCGAGCACGGCGTGACACGCATCCATGCCGCCTTCGAGAAGGCGATCGAGCGCGGCAAGTGCACCGACGCGGCGCGCGACGCCGCGCTGGAGCGTTTCTCGACGTGCGCGACCCCCGACCAGACGGTGGCCGACGCCGACGTGGTGATCGAGGCCGTCCCCGAGCGGCTCGATCTCAAACAAGCGCTCTTTGCCGACATCGAGCGCTACGTGCGGCCGGAGGCGATCCTCGCCAGCAACACGTCGTCGCTCTCGATCACCGGGATCGCGCGCGCGCTTCGCCACCGCGAGCGGATGCTCGGGCTCCACTTCTTCAATCCCGTCCCCGTGATGAAGCTGCTCGAGATCGTACGCGGCGAGGAGACGTCCGATGCGGTTGTCGAGCAGGCGCGTGCGTTCGCGACGTCGCTGGGAAAGACGCCGATCGTGGTGCGCGACACCCCGGGCTTTGCCACGAGCCGGCTCGGCGTCGTGCTCGGGCTCGAGGCGATCCGGATGCTCGAGCAGGGTGTGGCGAGCGCGGAGGACATCGACCGCGCGATGGAGCTGGGCTACAATCACCCGATGGGACCGCTCAAGCTCACCGACGTCGTGGGCCTCGACGTGCGGCTGGCGATCGCGGAGCATCTGCACGAGACGCTCGGCGCCGCCACGTACGAGCCTCCTGCGCTCCTCCGCGAGATGGTGCGCGAGGGGCGGCTCGGGAAGAAGAGCGGCAAGGGATTCTACCGGTGGGAGACCGAGCGATGAGTGAAGCGCAGGTGGTGCAGGTCGAAACGCGGGGCGCCGTCGCGGTGATCACGATGAACCGCCCCGAGAAGCGCAACGCATTGGACGGGCAGATGCGGTGCGCGTTCCTGGGCGCGATGGACGGCGTCAACCGCGACCATGCAGTGCGCGCCGTGATCATTACCGGAGCGGGCGACAAGGCATTCATCGCCGGCGCGGACATCGCCGAGTTCGAGGGGCGCTCGCCTGTCGATCAGTGGCGCGTGATGAAGGCGCCCACCGTGTTCGATGCCATTGAGCGGTCGCCCAAGCCGGTGATCGCGGCGATCAACGGGTACTGTCTTGGCGGCGGGATGGAGCTCGCGCTGGCCTGTGACATTCGCATCGCCTCGCGCGCCGCCCGGTTCGGTCAGCCGGAGGTGAACCTCGGCATCATTCCCGGCGGCGGGGGCACGCAGCGGTTGCCGCGCATCGTCGGACTCGGTGCGGCACTCAAGCTCATTCTCACCGGCGAGATGATTGGCGCCGACGACGCACTGCGTCTCGGACTTGTCGAGGAGGTTGTCGAGTCGGCGGAGCTGCTCGATCGCGCGATGGCCATCGCCCAGACGATCGCGAGCAAGAGCCCGGTGGCTGTGAGCGCTGCCAAGGAAGCGACGCGTGCCGCACTCAGCATGCCGCTCGCCGATGGGCTCAAGCTCGAGACCGCGCTCTTCGAGCTGTGCTTCTCGAGCGAGGACAAGGCGGAGGGTGTGCGCGCGTTTCTCGAGAAGCGTGCGGCGAACTTTCCGGGGCGGTGATGACGAACAGCTATCGCATCACCGACGTCCATATCCACATCCAGCCCTGGCGTCAGCTCAAGCCGGGCGCCATGGAGGCGATGCGGCGCGGGAAGGAGGAGCACTTCGAGTTCCTGCTCGCCCTGATGGATGATCCGAAGCTCCTCCTTCGCATCCTCGACGACGAAGGGATCGCGCGCGTGGGGCTCGTGAACTACCCGAGCGAGCGCGTCATGGGATTCACCGACGAGACCAACGCCTTCGCGGTGCAGTACGCCGAAGCGGATCCCAAGCGGTTGCTCCCGTACGGTGGCGTCGATCCCACGACGACGCGCGATGCGGCGGGCGCGGTGGAGGAGCTGGTGCGCATGGGCACGCGCGTGCTCAAGATCCATCCTCCGCATCAGGGGTTCGCGGCGAACGCGTACACGCAGGGGCTCGATGCGTTGGCCGACATCTATCGGACGGCTGAAGCGCGTGGGCTCCCCGTGATGATTCACACGGGGACGAGCATCTTCCCCGGCGCGCGCAGCAAGTACGGGAATCCGATGGAGCTGGACGATGTTGCGATCGATTTCCCGGAGCTGCAGATCATCATGGCGCACGGCGGACGCCCGCTGTACATGGCCGAGGCGTTCTTCATTCTGCGGCGGCATCGGCACGTGTGGCTCGATCTCTCCGGCATTCCGCCGAAGCTCGCGCTCGAGTACTTCCCTCGCCTCGCGGAGATCTCGAGCAAGCTGCTCTGGGGCACGGACTGGCCGAGTCCGGGTGTCTCGAGCATGCGGAAGAACGTCGAGCAGTTTCTCGCGCTGCCGGTCGCGGAGCCGGTGCTCCGCGCCGCACTCGAGGTGAATCCCGAGCGGCTGCTGCCGACGTAATCACGCTTGTCATCCCGAGCGGGCGCCTGTCATCCCGAGCGGGCGTCTGTCATCCCGAGCGCGCGCCTGTCATCCCGAGCGCAGCGAGGGATCTCGG
>DASSNR010000302.1:0-3550 GCA_035687925.1 Gemmatimonadaceae bacterium
GCGGACGGTGCGAGATAGCGAACGCCCTGCACCTCGACGGTCCGCACGCGGAAGAAGGAGAGGTGCGCGAGCAGTGGCGGCGCCCAGAATGGCGAAGCGAGCGCGATCAGGGTCACCGCCGCGATCGCGAACGGCTTCCATCCCGCGCGCCGCACCATCTCCATGACGCGCACTATGCCGCCGCGGTCAAACGGCCCAGCAGCTCGGGGCCCGTGCGCGTGATGTCCCCTGCTCCGATCGTGAGCACGACGTCGCCCGGGCGGACCCACGCGGCGAGGGCATCGGCCATTGCGCTCCGCTCGCCGCGCCAGGCGAGCGTCGCACCCGCGTCGCGGGCGGCGCGCTCGATCAGGCCGGCCGTCACGCCCTCGATCGGCTGCTCGCGTGCCGGGTAGATCTCGGCGAGGAACACCGCGTCCGCGAGCGCGAGCGCGGCGCCGAATTCCGTAGCGAAGTCCCGCGTGCGGGAGAAGAGATGCGGCTGGAAGGCGGCGACGATGCGTCGTCCCGGGAACGCCGCGCGCGCAGCGGTAAGTGTCGCGCGGATCTCGGTGGGGTGGTGCGCATAGTCGTCCACGATCGTGACGCCGAGCACGTCGCCCACGCGCTGAAAGCGACGCTCGACACCGGTAAAGGTGGCAAGCCCGCGCGCCATCGGCTCGACGTCCGCACCGAGGGCGAGACCGGACGCGAGCGCTGCGAGCGAGTTGCGGATGTTGTGCTCACCGGGGACCCGCAGCGTGATCCCGCCGAGTGGCTCATCGTCGAAGACGAGCGTGTAGACGGAGCCGCCGTTCCTGGTCGTGATGTCACGCGCGACCAATCGCGCATCGGGCGACGTGAGCCCGAAGCGGATCACCTCGGCGGTGTTCGGCACGGGGAGCGTGTTCGCGCCTTCATCATCCGCGCCGAGGACGATGGTGCGCGCGCCGCGCACGAACTGCGCGAAGGCCGAGCGAATGTCGGCGAGGTCGGCGTAGATGTCGAGGTGATCGGCCTCGATGTTGTTGACGACGGCGACGCGCGGCGAGAGCGTGAGGAAGGAGCGATCGTACTCGTCGGCCTCGACGACGAAGAGCGCATCGCCGCCAGGGCGCAGATTCCCGCTCCACGAGCCCACGCGTCCTCCGGCGACGCCGGTGGGATCGAGCCCGGCAGCCGCGAGCGCTTCAGTCGTCATGACGGTCGTGGTCGTCTTCCCGTGCGTGCCGGCGATGCCAATGACGTCGCCCACCGACACCGCCTCAGCCAGCGCTTCGGCTCGGCGAATGACGGGGATGCCGAGCGCGCGAGCACGAGCGAGCTCGGGATGATCGTGCGGCATTGCGGAGGTGACGACGAGCGCGCGCGCACCGTCGACGTGCGACGGGTCGTGTCCCTTCACAACCTGCACGCCGAGCTTCTCGAGATCGGCGGCGCCTGCGACGTTCGCATCACAGCCGGTGACGCGAATGCCTCTCCGCGCGAGCAGCTCCGCCAGCGCGCTCATTCCGGCGCCGGCGACTCCCACGAAGTGAATTGGCCTGGGGTCGGAAGTGGTGAGGACAGACATGGAGGGCGCGGCCAATATAGCGTTTACGCGTGGGGAGGCTCAAGAGACAGGGCTGTGAGCTGTGAGCTCTGAGCTTTGGGCTGTGAGTGAGGTGATGAGCCAGAGGCGTGCTGGATCTCCGTGCTCAGAACCAAACTCACAGCCCACAGCTCACCGCTCAAAGCTCACAGCTCTATCCGTCCCGCAATATCTCCCTGGCCGCATTGTACCCGCATGCGCCCATCACTCCGCCGCCGGGATGCGTCGCCGAGCCGCACAGGTAGAGATTGCGCACCGGTGTGCGATAGTCCGCGTAGCCGGGAAGCGGGCGGAAGGAGAAGAGCTGGCCGAGCGTCATCGCGCCCTGGAAGATGTTGCCGCCGGTGAGGCCGAAGCGGCGCTCGAGGTCGAGCGGCGAGAGCACCTGTCGAGCGATGACGGCGCTCTTGATGTTCGGCGCGTACCCGGCGAGCACCTCGAGGCAGCGGTCGGCGAACTGCTCCTTGATGTCGTCCCAGCTCGCGTCGCACAGCGTGTTGGGTGCGTACTGCACGAACATCGACATGAGGTGCTTGCCGGGCGGCGCGACGGTGGGATCGACCACCGACGGAATGGTGCACTCGAGCACGGGCGACGACGACGGATGCCCGTACTTCGAGTCGTCGAATGCGCGCTCGATGTAGTCGAGCGACGGCGCGACGTGGATCGTGCCGCGATGCTGCGGGCCGGGCTTCGTGCCGGGGACCGCGGTGAAGCTCGGCAGCTCGCTCAGCGCCACGTTGATCTTGAGCGACGAGCTGCGATAGTCGATCTGTCGCACCTCGGTCACGAAATCCGCGGGCAGCTCGCGCTCGTCGAGAAACGCGAGGAACGTGGTGTGTGCGTCCGCATTGGACACGACTTTGCGCGCGCGGAGCTCGGTGCCGTCATCGAGCACGACGCCCACCGCGCGGCCATCGCGCACGAGGATGTGCGACACCGGCGAGTCGACGCGGATCTTCGCGCCGCGCTCGCGTGCGGCAGCGGCGAGCGCATTGCTGATGCCACCCATCCCGCCGCGCACGTATCCCCACACACCGCGCACGCCATTGCACTCACCCATCACGTGATGGAAGAGGACGTAGGCCGTGCCCGGTGTGGACGGTGATGCCGCGGCGCCGATGATGGAATCGGTGGCGAGCGTCGCCTTGAGCTCGTCCGACTCGAACCACTTGTCGAGCACGGAGCGCGCATCGCCGGTGAGGATCTCGATCGCGCGCGCGCCATCGGCGCGGCCGAGCTTGCGGAAGCGGAGGCCGAGCTTCGCGAGTTGAATCAGATCGCGCGGACTCCCCGACCAGGGATCCGGCGGCGTCTCCATCAGCGTCGGCTCGACGAAGGCCGCGACGCGCTCGAGCATCGCCTCGTAGCGCGGATACGCGTCGGCGTCGCGCGTGGAGAACTTCGCGATCTCGCGACAGTTCGCGTCCGCGTCGGGGCCGAGCGTGAGCGAGCGGCCGTCGGGGAATGGCGTGAACGACGACGGATTGCGCGGGAGGAGCTCGAAGCCGTGCCGATGCAGCTCGAGATCGCGAATGATCTCGGGGCGCAGCAGGCTGTTGACGTACGACGCCGTCGAGACCTTGAAGCCGGGCCAGATCTCTTCCGTCACGCACGCGCCGCCGACGAGCCCGCGGCGCTCGAGGACGAGCACGGATTTTCCCGCGCGCGCGAGGTACGCGGCGGTGACGAGGCCATTATGGCCGGCGCCGATGATGATGACGTCGTAGGTGGAAGGCATGAGGGGAATCTAGTGCGAAACGCCGTTGGTCACAGCAGGGCGCGAACAGCTCACACTCCAGCGCATGCGTGGCCCTGGCCAGCGGCGAGCGCGGTTGGAACGATCAGAACACCCGGCTGATACCGAGCGTCAATTCAGTTGCGGTCACGGTCGGCGAATCAATACCGCGAAGGCGCACCTCGAGGCGTCCACCCCACCCGTTCGAGAACGGCACGCGCATGCCGGCGCTCGCCGAGAGC
>DASSNR010000306.1:0-11539 GCA_035687925.1 Gemmatimonadaceae bacterium
GGCCGCCGTGAGCTCGTAGAATCGTGCGCGGCGATTGTTCTCGGACGCGGCCCACTCGGCCTTGATCCACCCCCGCTCTTCCAGTCGTTGCAGCGCGGGGTAGAGCGAGCCGTGGTCGATGAGGATCCGATCGCGCGATGCGGCCTGGATGGCGCGCGCGACGCCCTGCCCATGCGCGCGGCCGGAGGCGAGGGTGCGCAGGATCAACAGGTCGAGCGTGCCCTGCAGGAGCGGTGTGCGATCTCGGGTCGACATTCTACCCGAGAGATAGTGCTGCTCGGGTAGAATGTCAACAGGAGAGGTCGGAGCGCGGGATGGCGCCGAGTCGCCTGCGGCTCGGCGCCACCAGGTGCCGCAGCGCTGCCCGGTGTCTCAGCTCGCGACGCGCGCCATCATACGCCGAGTGCTTCTCGGAACATGGCGCGCACGTCGAGCGCCAGCGGCTCGGCGGCTCCCTCGGGATGCCAGGTGAGCGAGTCCGAGTGTTCGACGTCCGGCTCGTCAGGGCGAACGACGCGAATCGTGCGCTCTTCGCCATCCACGATCCAGTACTCGGGGACGCCGATGTCGAGATAGAGCTGGCGCTTCTGGAGATGGTCTCGTCGTCGCGTGCTGTCGGAGAGGATCTCGACCACGAGCATCGGGACGGGCGCCTTGCGCCATGTGGGCGGTGGGCCGGGCGCCCGACGTCGCACCATGATGTCCGGCTCCACTTCGCTGTGACGCAGCTGAATGACGGCGCGCGGCGTGTACACGCGGCCGAGCGATTCGCGTTCCACATACGGCTCCAGGAGTCGCCTGAACACCACAGCGATCTCCTCGTGCTCCGCCGCCGGTGCCGGCGTCACGAACAACTCCCCGCGAACCACTTCGTACTTGTTGCCGTCGTCCGGAAGCCGGTGCAGCTCGCCCAGCGTCCAGCGCTTGGTCTTCGCGGCCATAGGCATGGCGTGTCCTTCCTCGGCGAGGTGTGAAGAGCGCGCATGCGTCGAGGATCGCAGCGCGCTCTTTCGTCTCCTTCATCGTCACATTGCCGATGGGATCACGGGATTGCCGCACGTGATGCCCTACGCCGAGCCTACGCTCGGCGGGTGCGCCGAGTCAAGGGCTCTCCTCTTACTTCACACCTCCCATCAACCCCTTCACGGGCCTGATGATCAGGAACGCGATGAGCGACGTGCCGAGACACACCGCCGCCACGGTGCCGAACAACTCCGGCAGCGGCGCCGACGAGATGAACCCGGCCGCGAAGCCCGCCACCTTGCTCCCCACCGAGTCGGCCAGGAACCACACGCCGAGCATGAAGCCGACGATCTTCACCGGCGAGAGCTTGGTGAACACCGAGAGTCCGATGGGCGAGAGCGACAGCTCGCCGAGCTCCTGGATGAAGTACACACCGATGAGCCAGAAGGGACTCACGCGCACCCCGGGCGTGTCCTGCAGATGGTACGCGGGGATCATCAACAGCAGGAACGACAGCCCGATGAAGAAGAGTCCGAAGGCGAATTTCGTGGGCGTCGACGGCTCGTGCTTCCCGAGTCGTGTCCACACCCATGCGAAGGCGGGCGCGAGCAAGATGACGAATCCCGCCTGCACGCTGGCGAACCAGCTCGCCGGGAAGATGAAGCCAGCGACGTCGCGATTGGTGAAGCGATCGCCGAACAGGTTGAGCGTCGACCCCGCTTGCTCGTACGCACCCCAGAACACCGCGGCGAAGACGAAGAACACGCCCATGGCGGCGAGCCGCTTCCATTCGACCGCCGTGAATCCCCAGAACGTGCCCTCGGTGGACACCGCCGCCGAAGTCGCCGCTTCTTCCTTCGCGCGCGCTTCCTTCACACGCTCCTCGCGCCGCTGCGCCTCCAGGCGGTCGATGGCCGGCTGCAGGTGCTTGCGCCCCGCCACGTACTGGATGAGCCCGAGCGTCATCCCGATGCCCGCCGCAGCGAAGCCCAGGTGCCAGTCGACCTTCTGCGCGAGTGTGCCGGCGATGAACGGCCCGATGAAGGCGCCGAGGTTGATCCCCATGTAGAAGATCGAGAAGCCCGCATCGCGGCGTGCGTCGTTTCTATCGTACAGCGAGCCGACGATCCCGCTCACGTTCGGCTTGAGCAGGCCGGTGCCGATGACGATCAGCGCGAGCCCCGAGTAGAAGAACGGCAGCGGGTGGAACGCGAGCGTGAAGTGCCCGAGCGCGATGATGATCCCGCCGATGAGCACGCTCTTGTACTGACCGAGCCACCGGTCGGCGATGATCCCGCCGACGATCGCCGCCGCCCACACGCCGGCGGTGTACGTCCCGTACACCGATCCCGCGCGCACGTCGTTGAAGCCGAGCGCGTGGACCATGTAGAGGATGAGGAAGGCGCGCATCCCATAGTAGCTGAAGCGCTCCCACATCTCGGTGAAGAAGAGTGTGGAGAGGCCGCGGGGATGGCCGAAGAAGCCGCCCTGCATGCTCGCGGGGCGCGGCTTGCCTGTGAGTGGGCCGGCGAGGGGGCCGGGCGGCGTGCCCGGGACTCGGGAAGTCGTCATCAGTGCTCCGTTGATTCAGGATGGTCGCGGACTGACGCTCCCGCGTCAACCGTCGCTGGTGGCTCTCGCCCGTATCGCTGGAACACGTAGTGGCAGGAACCGCCGACGCGCAAGTCGTCATCCCGTCCACTCTTCACGGTGCGGACGAGGCGCCGCCCCCTCCGCACCATCTCGCTGAATTTCGCCCCGCCTCAGCGCTCATCTTGCCCTCTGGCGCCCCATTGGATACAGTATCCACAACCCTCCCCGGCCACGGTCGTGCCGCCAGCACCGCCGGACCGTTCGCTGCTGTCACCCACCCGGGAGTCGCCATGAGCCATCGCGAGTCGCCGTCCACCATCAATCGCCGCCGGATGCTCGGCACCATGGGCAAAGCCGCCCTCGGCGCTGCGGTCCTCACCCCCGTCCTCCAGACGGCGATCTTCGACTCGGCGAACGCCGCCGAGCGTCCGCGCATCCGGAGTCGCGCCGCGCACAACGGTGCGCCGGTCAACGACGAGGCCGGCGTCGATCGCGTGGTCGTGCTCCCGGGGAAGACGTACCTCCGCGGATGGGCCGGCTACGGCGAGCCGCCGCACCCTGAGCGGCCGCGTCGGCGCGGGCAAGTCGATTCGACGCCGCCCGCACCCACCGGCCCCGCACCCACCGTGCAGTGGCGCAGGCGCTCAGGTCCGGGGCGCGTCACCTTCGCCGATCGCACCGCGCTCACGACGACGGCCACGTTCACCGCGCCGGGGATCTACGTGCTCGAGCTCGCGGCCGACAACGGGGAGACGACGTCTTCGTCGACGCTCACCGTGAAGGTGGAGAACCCGCCGCGCGCGAAGCAGCTCGACGTCGTGCACACGCGCGCGTACGCGATCGACAGCCCGCTCTGGAACCATCGCTTCAAGGCGCTGATCGTGAAGTGGATCCCGCACTGCGTCGACATGCTCGAGAGCAGCGACGTCGGCGCGGGCGGACTCGACAACTTCATCGAGGCGGGGAAGGCGCTGCGCGGCGAGCCGCACGGCGCACACAAGGGGTACGTCTTCGCCGATGCGTACGTGCACAACGCGGTCGAGTCGATGAGCATCGCGCTCATGATCGACCCGATGGGCGACCACGACATCATCGCCGCGCAGGAGCAGATGCGCGCGACACTCGAGCGGTGGATCCCGATCATCCTCGCGGCGCAGGAGCCCGACGGCTACATGCAGACCGCGTTCACGCTGCCGCGGCTCCGGCGCGATCGCGATGGCAACGTCACGCAGGACCCGGGGCCCTTCCTGCACTGGACTCGGCGCGGCGATCATGAGGGGTACACTGGCGGCTACTTCCTCGAGTCGGCGATCGTGCACTACAGCATGACGGGCCTCAAGGACGCGCGACTGTACAACGCGGCCAAGAAGCTCGCCGACTGCTGGTACGACAACATCGGGCCGGCGCCGAAGCAGGCGTGGTACGACGGCCACCAGGAGATGGAGCAGGCGCTCGTGCGCTTCGGCCGCTTCGTCAACGACACTGAAGGAAAGGGGAAGGGCGACAAGTACATCCAGCTCGCGAAGTTCCTGCTCGACAGCCGCTACTACGCGGCGAAGGATCCGCGCGAGCGCTCGGAGTACGACCAGAGCCATCTGCCCGTGATCGAGCAGTACGAGGCGGTGGGGCACGCGGTGCGTGCGTCGTATCTGTACTCGGGGATGGCCGACGTCGCGATGGAGACGCACGACCCCGACTACCGCAGCGCGGTGAAGTCGCTCTGGGACAACATCGTCAACCGCAAGTACTACGTGACCGGCGGGATCGCGAGCGGCGAGACGTCGGAAGGGTTCGGCCCCAACTACTCGCTGCGCAACAACTCGTACTGCGAGTCGTGCTCGAGCTGCGGCGAGATCTTCTTCCAGTCGAAGCTCAATCTCACCTACCACGACTCGGCGTTCGCCGATCTGTACGAGGAGACGATCTACAACGCGCTCCTCGGCGCGCTGTCGATGGATGGGCTCACCTACTACTACCCGAACCCGCTCGATGCGCGCTTCCTGCGCACGTCGTGGCACAGCGTCCCCTGCTGCACGGGGAACATCCCGCGCACGCTGCTCGCGATGCCCACGTGGATCTACGCGAAGGCGCCCGATGGCATTTTCGTCAACCTGTTCGTCGGCAGCTCGATCGACATCGGCGACGTTGCCGGCACGCCCGTGCGGATGGTGCAGAAGACGAACTACCCGTGGGACGGGAAGGTTGCGATCACGGTGAACCCCGACACGCCGAAGCGCATGCGCGTGCGCGTCCGCGTGCCGAACCGTCAGCCGAGCGCGCTGTACGAGAGTCGCCCTGAGGTGAAGGGGCTCGTCTCGCTCGCGGTGAACGGGAAGCGGATGAAGCCGAAGATGGAGAACGGCTATGCGGTGATCGATCGTATGTGGAAGGCCGGCGACACGATCGCGCTCGAAGTCCCCATGCAGATCCAGCGCGTGCGCGCGGTGAGTGAAGTCGAAGCCGATCGCGGGAAGGTGGCGCTCCGCTACGGGCCGCTCATCTACAACATCGAGAAGGTGGACGTGGGCGACGTCGACAAGGTGCTGCCGCCGGATGCGCACCTGACCACCGAGTGGCGCGGCGACCTGCTCGAGGGTGTGATGGTGATCAAGGGGACGTTCGCGGACGGGAGCCCGATGGTCGCGATCCCGAACTACGCGCGCATGAATCGCGAGCCGGCGCCGCCGCCGCGGCCGGCGGAGAGCGCGGCGAACAGCGGAGCCCCGCGCGGGCGGCGGGAGCTGCCACCGATCGTCTCGGCGGTGTGGATGACCGAGCGCGCGACCTGAGGATCATCGGACGATTATCGCCCGACGACGAAGTGCAGCACCTCGACGAACGGATCGGGTCTGAGCCCCTGCGCGCCCCAGATCGGATGATCCAGCACGAGGATGAGATAGATCAGGGAGCCGAGTGAGGCCGCGACGACGGACGTCATGAGGAGGTGCACCCGCTCATCGTCCATGCGGAAGAAGTAGGTGCAGCCGACAGTGAGTGCCGCTCCGAAGAGGGCGACCGCCCACAGCGGCGCCGGCAGCCCCGTCTGGCCGGCGTCGAGCCGCTCGCGGCGCGCGTCGAGGAACGCCTCCAGCTCGCGCGCCGTGGCGGCGTAGAGCGACTGCTCGCGAGCGTCGCGCGGCTTGAAGTTCACCCACTCGCGCGCCAGCGCATGTCGCGCCTGGATCGTGCGCGCATCAGGCTGTCCGCGCCGGAGGGCCGGCCACTCCTCCGTGACGAGGAGCTGGAGATAGGCGCGCAGTCGCGCCTCGAGCAACCCGCGCGCGGGCTGCGGATAGCCCTCGAACTGCAGGAACATGTTCTCCACGGCGGCGGCCTCGCGCTCCGCCGCGTCCCCGGCCGCCGTATAGTTACTCCACGCGGCCACCGCGACGAGGGCGAGCAGGACACCCTGAACCAGCCCGACGGTGCCGAGCACGGCGCCCGCCACATCGTTGGACACGCGTGCGCGGAGCGGCCGAGTCGCGGCCAGGCCGGCGGCCGAGAGCCCCACGGCCACGCCCACGACGAGGACCGCCAACAGCCAATCCGGGATGTCGTACAGCCACATCATCGCCAGGTCGGGCCTCGCCCCGCGTGCGCTGCCGGTCCGGCACGTCTCGCGCCGACCTGCTCGGCGCCGTGACTCGTCGGCTCGACAGAGCGCTGGAAGAGCGCCGGCCCGCCGCATCGGCTGTGGGACGGGCGGCGCGCTCATTCAACAATAGCCCGTCTCCGGGCCGCTCGCCAAGCGGCTGGGGGCGGCGTTGTGGGCGGGTGGTCGCAACGAGCGCAGGGCCGGCGAACGTCCATCGAAAGCCGGGCTGGTTCCGCAGTGCGACGACCAGCGCGGCCCGGTCAGGAGCGTGAGGCCGCCGTGGCACGAAGGGCGCAGGCGTCGAGACTGATCGTCTGCGGGGACCGGCTCGTGTTCGGTGATGACGCATCGTCTCACCAACACCGGCCGGTACCATCCCGCATCGCATCGGTCAGGAGGTGGACCATGCTGACGAACCACACGGTCGCGGGCGGCGGTGGCGTGCGGCTCCATGTGGTCGAGACGGGCAATTCTCGCGGTCAGCCCATTCTCTTCCTTCACGGCCTGTCGCAATGCTGGCTCACCTGGAGCCGACAGCTGCACTCCGATCTGGCCGACGAGCACCGGCTCGTCGCGATGGACATGCGCGGCCACGGTCTCTCCGAGCGGCCGCTGAACGGTTACGCCGAGTCGAAGCTGTGGGCCGACGACCTCAACGCGACGATCCATACGCTGCATCTCGACCATCCGGTGCTCGTGGGATGGTCCTACGGGCCGCTCGTCATCCTCGACTACATCCGCCATTACGGCGAGGACGCCATCGGCGGCATCGACTTCGTCGGCGGCGTCACGAAGCTCGGCAGCGACGAGGCGATGTCGGTGCTCACACCCGAGTTCCTGAACCTCGTGCCCGAGCTCTTCTCGACCGATGCGGAAGAGAGCGTGCGTGGGTTGCGGTCGCTGTTGTACCTGTGCTTCGCACGCGCACCATCGGACGACGAGCTGTACCTGATGTTGGGGTTCTGCGTCTCCGTGCCGCCGTTCGTCCGTCAGGCGCTGCTCTCGCGAGCGTTCGACAACGACGACCTGCTGCCCATGATTCACAAGCCGGTGCTCATCACGCACGGTGCGCGCGACCGCGTGGTGAAACGCTCGGCCGTCGAGCAACACCAGCGCGGCATGCGGCACGCGCAGGTGCACGTGGTGGCGAACACTGGGCACGCGCCGTTCTGGGATGACGCGCCCGCGTTCAACCAGCGGCTGCGGGAGTTCTGCGCGAGCGCGGCGTACCGCTGAGCACATACAAGCCAACGCCCACGAGATTCGCCACGACGATCACCGTGATGATCTTCACCGCGAACGCGGTCCAGCTCGGCACGTCGATGATCGGGAACACCGAGAGCACGGTGTAGAGCAGCGTCGTCGCGAACCCGGAGAAGGCGGCGGCCTTGAGCCACAGCGGTGCTCGGCGCGACACCGCCGCCACCCCCGCGAACGGGAGCGCGAACATCGCGAGATAGGTGAGCGCGTAGAAGATCCCCGCCGCGTTGTCGATGAGCTGGAAAGCCTCCTGCGCGCCGACGCCCACGAGGCTCAGCATCGCGAACACCCACGTGGCCGCGCCGACGAAGAGAATCGAGTTGCGCGGCGTGCGGAACTTCGCGTCGAGCTTCGAGAACCACGACGGGAGCAGCCCGTCCCACCCCGCGACCATCGGGAGCCGAGTGTTGCCGGTGAAGACATAGTTCATGTCGGCCACCGTGCGCGTGAAGAGGAAGAGGATGAGCATCGGGACGATCACCGCGATCACGCCCGCGCCCGGGAACGCGATGCGCAGCGCCTGCGGGATCGGCGCGATGAGATCGATGCTGTTCTGCGGCACGAGGGCGAGCACGGCGCTCGTGCCGAGAATGAAGAGCAGACCGATCACCGGTGTGGCGACGAGCACCGACCGTCCGATCGAGCGCGCGGGGTTCTTACATTCGCCGGCGAGGATGGCCACGTACTCGAAGCCCGAGAGCGCACCCATCCCCATCTTCCCGAAGACGTTCAAGCTGAAGAGCGAGACGGTGGGCGTGACGATCGCGAACGGATGGTACTCGTGCAGCCCGCCGCGCATGAGCACGACCACGGGCGCGATCACGAGTGCGACGAACGCCAACAGCTGCGCGATCCCGCCCGCCGCGTGCACCCACTTGCCGAGCGAGAGCCCGACGATTGCGCCGAGGATGATGAGCACGATGAGCACCGTGCTCACCACCGCGAGGTACGACGTCGATACGGCGACGCGCGCCCCGTGCTGCGCTGTGGCGTACGCGAACGTCTGCGCCGCGCCGATGGCGAGTGTCGACATCACGGTGATCGTGAAGAGCCAGAGGTTCCAGCCGACGAGGAACCCGATGAGCTCGTTGAACCCCAGCTTCGCCCACTGATACAGGCCGCCCTCGAGCGGCATGAGGCGATTGAGGTAGATGACGACGGCCGCTTGCGGAAGGTAGTAGAACGCGATGGCGAGCAGCCAGAACACCAGCTGTGATTGCCCGAGCTTGGCGGCGGCGCCCACCCAGCTCGCGCCCATCACGAACATGATCTGCGTGAGGATGAGGTTCGGGAGGCCGAGCTCCTTCTTGAAGCTCTCGCTTCGCTCCCGAACCTCGTGCGCGTCCGCCGCGCGGGCCGTCGTGCTCACAGGGGTCGCCACCTGGAACTCCGCGTCCCGCGCGTTCGCGTCAGTCGAGCCGCAGGTTCTTCTTCAGGAACGCGACCGTGCGTGGCCAGGCATCTTTCGTCGCCGCGAAGTTGGCCTCCTGCGTGGCGGCGTCGGTGCGCGGACCCGGATCGTTCTGCGCGCGGAGGAAGCCGTGGATGGCGCCCTCGTAATTTTTTCCAAAATAGTCCTTATTCAGCGCGTGCATCACCGAGTCGACGGCGGGCATCGCGGCGCCGATGCGCGCGTCCTTCGAGCCGCTCAGGAGCATGATCGGCACCTGGATCTTCTTCAGCGAGTCGACGGCGGGCGCGCCGTCGTCCATGTACGGGAGCCCGTAGTAGGCGACGCCGCCGGAGAAGCCCTGCGTGCCCTGGCTGATCGTGTAATCCCACGTCGTCGTTCCGCCCCAGCAGAAGCCGATCACGCCGTAGCGCTTGGCGGCCGAGGGCTGCGACATGGCGTACTGCGCGGCGGCGCTGATCCCCTGCACGCGCTCCGCCACGCTCACGCCGCGAATCAGTTTGACGGCGGAATCGGCGGGGAGCTCATCGGCGGTCGGTCCACCGCGCACGCGTGAGAGGAGATCGGGCGCGATGGCGATGAAGCCGTCGGCCGCCACCTGATCCGCGACGCCGCGTACCCATGTGGATAGGCCGAAGATCTCGTGCACGACGACGACGACCGGTGTGTGCGGGCGCGACGTGACGGGGTAGACGATCCACGCCATCAGCGAGTCCTTGGAGCCCGGCGTCCACGCGATCTTCACCCACTCGCCGTGGCGCGGACTGTTCGCGATGCGCGAGGCCGCGGTGTTGGCACTGGGCGGAAGGTTCGCGTCATCCTGCGCATCCGCGCGCGGCGTGATGATGGGCGGCGCCATCTCGCCGGCGGACATGTGCATCATGTGCTCGTCCATCGCCAGCGACTCGGGCGCCTGCGGGCGATGCTGGATCGTGCACGCGCCCAGCGCGAGCACGACGACGGCGATGCTGCCAACGTTGCGTGAACGACGACTGGACATACGCGGCCTCCGAGGGGGACTGTGTGTCATGCCGGACGCTCGTGTGTCATCCCGAGCACTCCCTTGTCATTCCGAGCGCAGCGAGGAATCTCGATCAGCCAGTGAGATCCCTCGCTTCGCTCGGGATGACAGCGAGCAATCTCGTGCACGGGCAAAAGTTCCGGAAGATGGGCGCGGCGACCCGCCCCGTGCTTTCCCTCCTCCGCCCCCTCCCCTATGTTATCCCGCCGCCCCCGATTCCGAGCCCGGAGACACGACATGGACTCGACCCTCCGACCGAACACGACACCCGCACGCCGCTCCCCTGGCGGCATCTCGTGCTGCTGCTCCTCCTCGTCCCCTTCATCGGGACGCTCTGGGTCTCGAGCTACGCCTCGCTCACGCCGGAGCTGTGGGGGATCCCGTTCTTCTACTGGTACCAGTTCCTCTGGATCGGGATTGGTGCGGTGCTCACGATCATCGTCTACTTCGTGGAGCGCTCGCCGAGCATGCCGCGGAAGGAGCGAGCGCCGTGAACGTCGTCGCGATCGTTGTCGTCGTCGTGCTCTTCGCGCTCGTCACCGGACTCGGCTTCGTCGCCGCGCGGTGGCGGCGCGGCGATCTCGATCTCTTGCATGAGTGGGGGCTCGCCGGCGGACGGTTCGGCACGGTCGTCACCTGGTTCCTGCTGGGCGGCGACCTCTACACGGCGTACACCTTCATCGCCGTCCCCGCCCTGGTGTTCAGCGCGGGCGCGATCGGATTCTTCGCGGTGCCGTACACGATCATCGTCTACCCGCTCGTGTACCTGACGATGCCGAGGCTGTGGTCCGTGTCGCACAAGCACGGGTACGTGACGCCGGCGGATTTCGTGCGCGGGCGCTACGACAGCAGCACGCTCGCCCTCGCGGTCGCGATCGCCGGGATCCTCGCGACGATGCCGTACATCGCGCTGCAGCTCGTGGGGATCCAGGTCGTGATCGCGGCGCTCGGCATCACGGGGAAGGGGCTCATGGGCGACATGCCGCTCATCATCGCGTTCGTGATCCTCGCCGCGTACACGTACTCGAGCGGGCTCCGCGCGCCGGCGATGATCGCGCTCGTGAAGGACGCGCTCATCTTCATTACGGTGATCGCCGCGGTGACGATCATCCCCGCGAAGCTCGGCGGCTACGGGCACATCTTCGCCGCGGTTCCGCCGCAGAAGCTGTTGTTGCCTCGCGGGCAATTCGGCGCGTACGCGACACTCGCGCTGGGCTCGGCGTTCGCGCTCTTCCTCTATCCACATTCGATCACAGGTGTGTTGAGCAGCAGCGACCGCACGGTGATCAAGCGCAACGCGGCGTTCCTGCCGGCATACAGCTTCCTGCTCGGGCTCATCGCCCTGCTCGGCTTCATGGCCGTGGCCGCGGGGATCAAGCCGGATGCGACCTACGGTGCGCAGTGGGCGGTGCCGGCGCTCATCAACGCGATGTTCCCGCCGTGGTTCGCGGGTGTCGCGTTCGCCGCGATCGCGATCGGCGCGTTGGTGCCGGCGGCGATCATGTCGATCGCCACGGCGAATCTCTTCACGCGGAACATCTATCGCGAGTACTTCCGCCCCGATGCGACGCCGCGCGAGGAGGCGCGCGTCGCGAAGGCCGCATCACTGGTTGTGAAGTTCGGTGCGCTGGCGTTCATCCTGTTGTTGGAGAACGCGCGACAGGAGGCGATCAACTTCCAGCTGCTGGGCGGCGTG
>DASSNR010000319.1:0-10381 GCA_035687925.1 Gemmatimonadaceae bacterium
TTCAACCACCCGCAGTCGGGGCGCGTGCTCGTCGACGGTCGTGATCTCGACACGATGCGGCTCCGCGACTACCGCGCGCAGCTCGGCGTCGTGTTGCAGGACAATTTCCTCTTCGACGGCACGATCGCCGAGAACATCCGCTTCTCGAAGCCCGACGCGACGATGGAGGAGATCCGCGAGGCGAGCCGCATCGCGCACTGCGACGAGTTCATCGAGCGGTTCGACGAAGGGTACGAGACGGTCGTCGGCGAGCGCGGCGTGAAGCTCTCCGGCGGCCAGCGCCAGCGCGTCGCGATCGCGCGGGCGATCCTCGCCGATCCGCGCATCCTGATTCTCGACGAGGCGACGTCGAGCCTCGACAGCGAGAGCGAAGCACTCATCCGCGACGGCCTCAACTCGCTGCGCCGAGGCCGCACGACGTTCGTCATCGCGCACCGGCTCTCGACGATCGCGAGCGCCGATCAGATTCTCGTGCTCGAGGACGGCGAGATCGTGGAGCGCGGCACACAGGACGAGCTGCTCGCGCTGGGCGGCCGCTACCGGCAGCTCTACGACAAGCAGTACCAAATCGAGCGCGACGCGTTCATCAATCCGGGCGAGGACTTCACGCCGGAACCGGAAGGCGGAGTGGGAGAGCGGGCAGGGAGGGTGAGCTCACAGCTGTGAGCTCTGAGCTCTGAGCTGTGGGTTGTGAGTGGGCCGTGAGCCAGAGGCGTGCTCGATCTCCGTGCTCAGAACCAAGCTCACAACCCACAGCTCAGAGCTCATACCCAATGTACTTCTCGAACAATTCCTCCAACGCCCTCTCCGGATCCTCCGCAATCCCCCCGTGCACCGGCGAGCTCTGGATGACGTCGGAGCGAGGTGCGGTGAGCCAGTGAAAGCGCTCGGATGTGGGGATGAGCGCCAACGGGCCCGCTGCGGGGTCGCCGGCACAGATCGCCTGGCATGAGCGGAGATAGCGCGCGAGGAGGTCGACGTCGACATCGGGGACGCGACGCCGCAACACCTCGGGCTCCGTGATGGCGCGCATGTCCAGAAATTCCGCGGTCCGCGCGTGCAGCACGATCCCCACCGGCGTGAACACCCCGAGGTGCACGTGCGGCACCGCGCGCAACACGGCGAAGTCGTAGGACACCCAGCGATCTCGGCTCATCGGCGGGCGGAGAGTCGGCGCGGGGGCTCGCGCAGCACGCGCTCGCGTGCGCGAATCGCTTCACCCACGAAGTCGCGCGGGCGCTGGAGACGAGTCAGCAGATACGAGACGTAGCGCTCGCGCGCCGCGTCAGCGGACATGGCACCGGGCTGGTCCGCCGGCTCGGCGAGGAGCGCGTCCGGCACACGCTCGAGCACGTCACGGATGACGCGCTCGGAGAGCACGTGTTCGGCGTGTTCGTCCGCGGCCTCGAGATCGCCGCTCCGATCGAGCAGCACGTGCTGCGCGATGAGCGGGAACGGCGTGCGCGTGTGCGCGTCGTCCACCGCGGCCCAGTTGTGATGCGCGTACAGCGCTGCCCCGTGGTCGATGAGCCACGGGCGACGGTTCCAGATGAGGATGTTCGGATTCCGGTGCGTGCGATCGGGGTTCGTGAGGAACGCGTCGAACCACACCATGCGTGCGGCCAGCTCGGCGCTCACCAGATCACCCGCGGCGGACGCATCGAAGTTGAACGCACCGTCCAGATAGCGCGCACCGACGTTGATCCCGTGGCTCGCTCGCAGGAGATCCTGAATCTCGGGGTCGGGCTCGCTCCGCCCGAACGGGGGCGGCACGTCCACCAGTGCGAGCTCGGGCGTCGGCAGCGACAGCGCCTCCGCCAGCAGTCCCGCGATCACCTCGGCGACGAGCGCCTTCGCGCCCTGACCCGCGCCGCGGAATTTGACGACGAAGAGACCGCCGCCGTCCGTGTCGACCACGGCTGGAAGCGACCCACCTTCGCGAAGCGGTTGGACGTAGCGGGTGGCGGTGAAGATGGGGAGCTCGAGCATGATGTGCACGACGAGAAGATCCGGAAGCCGGGACGACGTACGGCTCCGGAATTTCGCTCACACCATGCGGGCGGGGAAGCGACGGAGAGGTCTTACGGCGCTCCGGCTGGCGACCGACCCACCAACCGCACCGGGATGCGGCTGTGCTGCGCGCTGCGCCCGTTGATGAGCGTGTAGTCGAAGATCGTCCCACCGATGTTCACCGCGACCGGGCTGCGGCGCACGAGCACGAAGTCGCCCACCTGCCACGTGTCGACGGTGGGGCGCTCTGGAAGATCGACGGCCCACACGGTGCCATCATCGAGCGCCACGGAGCCGCCGTCATCGAGCACACGCGTCACGCGGAAGCCGTTGCGCACGCTCGCGTGGCGGATGATGATCTCCTGCGGCGCGCTCGTCATGCGCTGCGTGCTCTGCGCGACGGTCGCGGTATAGCGCGCGAGCCAGGCATCGAGTGCCGTCCGTTGCTCGGGGCTCAACGCCGCGATCCCCGTCGAATCGAGCTCGGCGGGCGACATGACTTGCGTGACGTGGAGTGAGGTGTCGGCCTGACTCAGCGCGCGGCGTGGCGCGAGCGCGATGAGCGCGAAGGCGAGGGCCGCCGTGATCACGAGTGTGCGCATGGATGGTACCTCCGTCGTCGGAAACGGGCTGGCGCAGCTCTCCGTGTAGGCTATAATGCAGAACGGGTGCCGTCCATATATGCGTCGACTCGCCGGATCGATCCCGAGCGCTCAGCGCATCCCTTCAGCCGGCCCCTCGATGCGCCGTTCCGGCTTCTGCTCGCCGATGAGCCGGTTCCACAGCGGATACGGTACCTCGTCCTTGGGCACCACGAAGTACCCATGCTCCGTCGTCAGGCCGCCCGTGGCGGCCTGGGCTCGGTGGTGTGCTTGACGTCTCCGGTGTCCATGCGTCTCTGAAGAGGGCGGTGGGGGGGAGAACAACGTGGGCGAAGAGAGCCCGCAAGAGGCGTGCGCGTCACCATGCGCGGCGTGGCGTGATGCGGTGAGATTCGAGACATGGAGGTGCGTGTGTACAGACGGAGTGGACGTCACAGCATGATGCTCGTGGGCGGCGCGGTGGCGCTGGTCGTCGTGATCGGCGTATGCCGCGCGGGCCCGCGAAGCGAGCAGATGCGTGAGGCCGCCGCACCGACCATCCGCGCGATCGAGCACTACGCGGAACAGCACGGACGTTACCCGGCGTCGCTCAGCATCATGGGTGCGCAAGCCCCGCTCACCGCGTACGGCCGCTTCCACTACCACGCATCCCCCGACGGCTCGAGCTGCTCGCTCAGCGCCGGCAGTCGCGTGCGCGATGGCTTCGTGCTCAGCTGGGACTGCGCGACGCGGCTGTGGACGACGAACCCCACGATGCACATCGGGCCGAGCACCACGGCGCAAGCGGACAGCGCCGTCCTCTCCGAGCCTGAGGACACGAGCGCCTCGCACGAACCCTCCGTGTAGCGCTTGACGTCAGCGCCGGTCGCCCCCATGTTCCCCGTAACACTTCCGGGGAACGGCCGATGCCCAAGGACCTCGATCTCTTACAGGGCACGCTCGATGTGCTCGTCCTCAAGGCGCTCGCCTGGGGCCCGCGGCACGGCTACGCCGTGGCGCGCTGGATCAAGGAGACCTCCGACGACGCGCTGACCGTCGAGGACCGCGCGCTCTACGTCGCGCTGCATCGCCTCGAGGGGCGCGACTGGATCGAGAGCGAGTGGGGGCTCTCGGAGAACAACCGCAAGGCGAAGTATTACCAGCTCACGTCCGCGGGGCGGAAGCAGCTCCGCGCCGAGGCGGCACAGTGGACGCGGTACGCGGAGGCGGTGTTCAAGGTGCTGGGCGCGACGCGCGCGGGAGCGAGCGCATGACGCGCATCCCTGGCGTCCGGCGGCTGTTCCGCGTGCGCGGCACGCGCGCGTCGGTTGAGCGCGAGGTGGACGACGAGCTGCGCTTCCATCTCGAGGCGCGGGCGGAGGCGCTCATTGCGAGCGGACTCACGGCGGACGAGGCGCACGAGCAGGCGGTGCGGGAGTTCGGGGATGTGCACGACGCGCGCGCGGAGCTCGTCGCACTCGACCGGCGGCAGACGAGGCGGCATCGGATGCGCGAGTGGGGCGAGGCGATCGCGTTCGATCTCCGGTACGCGGTACGCGGTCTGCGAGCGCAGCCGGCACTCGCAGCGGGGATCGTGCTCACGCTGGCGCTCGGGATCGGCGCGAATGCGACGATGTTCGGGGTGGTGGATCGGTTGGTGCTCGGCGCGCCCGCGCACTGGCGGGAGCCGGGACAGCTCGAGCAGCTGTATTTCGCCACCAGCTATCCGGATCGTTCCGTTACGAGCGCATTCGAGTCGTATCCCGCGTATCTGGCCTTTCGGGATAGTGTGCCGGCATTTCAGGACGTCGCTGCATTCTCGGACCAGTACACGATGACATCGGGTCGCGGTGCCGCGGCTGTCCAGGTCAGGGCCCGGCTGGTCACGGCAAACTTCCTGCGGACAGTCGGCGCGCACCCCGCGCTCGGCCGATTCTTCACCGACGAGGAAGCGCGCCCGCCCGCCGGAGCGCCCGTCGTCGTACTGGGCTACGGGTTCTGGCAGAGCCGATTCGGAAGCGACTCCACGGTGCTCGGTCGCACGATCCCGCTCGGAAAGGGACGCTACACGATCATCGGTGTCGCACCCAAGGGGCTGACCACCACCGATCTCCTGCCAGTGGATGTCTGGCTTCCGGTGGCCGCTGCAGGCCCGGAGCAGCTCGTGTGGAATGTGTGGACATCGAACGCGCGTGCGCCGTGGCTGCAAATCGTGGCTCGGCTGCGCAGTGGTGCCGACGACCAGAAGGCGCTGGCGCAGTCGGGGACTGTGTATCACCGCGTGACGGCGGAGCACGATCGGCTGCTGCGCCGTGGGAGCACCGGGCCCTCGCCCACGTACAGTCTGACGCTGGACGCGGTGTCCGGCGTGCGGTACTTCAACGGCGCACGCACGCTGGAAGCGCGCGTCTCCCGCTGGCTCATCGGTGTCTCCGCGATCGTTCTGTTGATCGCGTGCGCGAACGTTGCGAATCTCCTGCTTGCGCGCGCCACGCGTCGGCGTCGTGAGATCGCCGTACGTCTCGCGCTCGGCGTGAGCCGACACCGGTTGGTCGGACACCTCATGGTCGAGAGTGTGCTCCTCGCGGTCGTGGGTGGTAGCGCGGGACTGCTGATCGCCGAGTGGGGCGGGGTATTCATGCGTGGCGTCCTGCTTCCCGGCGTGGTGTGGAATGGCTCGCCGGTGAACGCGCGCGTGTTGATGATCACGGCGGCGATCGTCCTCGTCACCGGCGTCCTGATCGGACTCGCGCCGGCCCTGCAGGCGACTCACACATCGCTCACGCCCGCGCTCAAGGCCGGAGCATCCGAGGGCGCGCGACGGACACGGCTGCGGAGCGCACTCATCGTCGCGCAAGCTGCGCTCTCGGTCGTGCTCCTCGTCGGTGCAGGGCTCTTCGCGCGGAGCCTCTGGAACGCGCGAAGCGTGAATGTCGGGATGAACGCGCACCCCGTCCTGCTCGCAACGGTCGATCTTCAGAGCGCGGGACACACGCCCGCCGATCAGGCGGCGTTCATGGAGCAGGCGATGCAGCGACTCGGTGCGCTGCCGGGCGTGGAGGACGTTGCGATCGCTGAGTCCATGGCGTTCGAGACCATGTCAGGTCCGTGGTCGATTCTCCCGCGTGTACCGGTGGTCGTCCCCGGGCGGCGGGACTCCATTCCCGGACGAGAGTCCGGGGTGCCCTTCTTCAATGTGGTGAGTCCCGGCTACTTCGCCACGGTCGGGGCGCGCATCATCAGCGGACGCGGGTTCGGCGTCGGGGACCGTGCGAATACGCAGCATGTGGCCGTCATCAACGAGACGATGGCGCGCTCGGTGTGGCCTGGGGAGGATCCTCTCGGGAAATGCGTCCGCATGGGACGTCAGAGCGCGTGCACGACGATCGTCGGTGTCGTGACGGATACCCGGGTCGAGGGCATTTACAATGAACCGGGGATGCAACTGTTCGTGCCGTTCGGGCAAGCGCGGGGGACGGCTCGCGTGCTCTTCATCCGCACCCGCGGCGACCCTGCGCAACTCGAGGGGCAGGTGCGTCACACGCTCCTCTCCGTGATGCCGAACATCCCCTACGCCGATGTCCGTCCCGTGCAGGAGCTGCTCGATCCGCAGTTCCGCTCGTTGACCCTCGGCGCCACGATGTTCGGTGTGTTCGCGCTGCTCGCGCTCGTCGTCGCCTCGGTCGGGCTGTACAGCGTGCTCGCCTACGACGTCGCGCAGCGGGTGCACGAGATGGGTGTGCGCGTCGCGCTTGGCGCGCGGCCCACGGATGTGATCCGACTGATTGTTGGCGAAGGCGTACGCCTGGTTGCGGTTGGCATCGTGCTGGGGCTCGTCGCGACGCTCGCTGCGGGGCGAGCGATCGCGTCGTTGTTGTTCGCAACGTCGCCGCACGATCCGATCATGCTGGGCGTGGTGTGCGTGACCCTGCTCGTCGTCGCGCTGGCGGCGAGTGTACTGCCCGCCTGGCGGGCGACACGTGTCGATCCGAACGTCGCATTGCGTACCGAGTGAGCGGAGGGATCCATGGCGCGTATTCCGGGACTTCGTCGTGTGCTGCAGTGGCCATCGACACGCCGCACGATCGCGCGTCGCGTGGATGATGAGCTCGACTTCCATCTCACGGCGCGCACGCAGGAGTTGGTTGCGCAGGGGATGAGTCCCGAGGCTGCGCGCGAAACCGCCGAGCGTGAGTTCGGCGATGTGTGGGCGGCGCGAGCGGAGTTGATGACGCTCGATGCGAACAACGCGAGGCGGCATCACGTCAGCGAGTGGCTCGAGGCCGCTGCTTTCGATCTGCGCTACGCATTGCGCGGCCTTCGCGCGCGCCCCGGATTCGCGATCGGCATCGTCAGTACGCTCGCGATCGGCATCGGCGCGAACGCCGCGATGTTTGGCGTCATCGATCGGCTCATGCTTAGTCCGCCGCCGCACGTTCACGATCCGGCTCGCGTGGGACGCGTCTATTTCACGGAGACCAATCCCACGATGGGAACGTACACCGGCGGGCAGACGTCCTACGGAACATACGCGGCACTCCGTGATGGTCTTCGATCCCGTGCAACCGTCGCCGCCGTCTTCCAGATGTCCTTCCCGCTCGGGCGTGGTGTGGATGCGGTGCAGGCGCGGACGATGCTGGTATCCGCCAGCTACTTCCCGTTGCTCGGTGTCCACCCGCTCGTCGGACGCTTCTTCGCGCCCGACGAGGATCACGCGCCCGTTGGTGCGCACGTCGCGGTGCTGAGCTACGCCACGTGGCGGCAACAGTTCGGTGGAGACACGCACATTCTCGGACGCGAGATCCTCCTCCGCGGGCAACCGTACACTGTGATCGGGGTGGCTCCGCGCGGGTTCTCGGGTGTCGATCTCGAGCCCATCGACCTGTGGGTGCCGTTCAGTGCGGCAGCGGATGCGTTTCAGACGAAGTGGTACGAGGATAAGGGATCGGTCTGGGTGCAGATCCTCATGCGTCCGAGCGCGGGGATCCCGTTGCAGACGATCGCGGCGGATGCCACTCAGATCGTGCGCCGCGCGTGGACGAGCTGGAGACCGAAGGCGCCGACCGCGGAGCAGAACGTTCGCGTCGCACTGGGCTCTGTGGAGGGACTTCGCGCACGGGACGGTAGCCGCGCACCGGAAGCACGCATCGCGCTCTGGCTCACGGGCGTCGCGCTGATCGTTCTCCTCATCGCATGCCTCAACGTCGCGAACCTGCTCGTCGCGCGTACCATCCGCCGCCGTCGGGAGATCGCGATGCGCGGCGCACTTGGTGTGTCACACGGGCGGCTCGCGTCGCAGCTCCTTATCGAGAGCCTCGTGCTCGCCGTGCTGGCCGGCGTCACTGCGCTCGGTGTGGCGTGGGGCGCATCGCACGCCATTCGCGGCATGCTGCTCGCGGAGGTTGCGTGGCCGCAGAGTCCGCTCGATGCGCGCGTGCTCGCGGTCACAGTGCTCATCGTGATCGTGGCGGCGCTTCTGATCGGGATCGCGCCGGTGATGCAAGCCGGTCGTGTCGACGTCATGAGCGCGCTCAAGGCCGGCGGCCGAGATGCCCCGTATCGGCGCTCGACAGCGCGTGTCGCGCTGCTGCTTGCCGAGGCGGCGCTCTCGACGGTGTTGCTCGTTGGTGCGGGGCTCTTCGTGCGCAGCCTGCAGCAGGTGCGCGCGCTCGACCTCGGCGTTGACATGCGCCACGTGGTTAGCGCCCAGGTACGCATGGCGGGCGCAAGGGCGTTCGTCTTCGACGACACGCTGGTCGACAGATACTATCGCCGCGCGCTGGAGCGGGTGCGAGCGCTGCCGGGTGTCGAGCACGTTGCGATCGCGAGCGGCGCACCGTTCAGTGGGACGTTCGGGATCGGTGCGCATCGTCCTGGCGGAAAGAACCCCGAGCTCAGCACCGGCTCGCCGTACGGATACGTCGTCTCCCCCGGCTTCTTCGCGACGCTCGGCATGCACATCGTGCGCGGCCGAGGCTTCACTGATCGCGATGGTTCGGGCGCTCCGCCGGTGGCTGTCGTCAACGAAACGTTGGCGCGCGTACTCTGGCCGGATGAAGGTCCGATCGGAGAGTGTGTGCTCCTGAGCGACAACGCGCCGTGCACGACGGTCGTGGGTGTGGTGAAAGACGCGCGCCGATGGGAGTTGCTCCACGAAGATCCGACGATGCAAGTCTACATCCCGTTGGATCAGGGGCACGGCTGGTACTCGGCCAGCGTCCTCTTCGCATCAGGCCGCGGCGACCCTTCCGCGCTCGTCCCCGCCATTCGCCGCACGCTGCTGAACGTCGACCGATCCGTCATCTACGCCGATGTCCATCCGTACGCGGATGTCATCGAACCGCAGATGCGCCCGTGGGAAACCGGCGCCACACTGTTTACCGTGCTGGGCGTACTCGCCCTCGTGCTCGCCGCCGTAGGACTCTACGCCACCGTGGCGTACGATGTCGCGCAACGCACGTACGAGATGGGCATCCGCATGGCGCTCGGTGCGCGCTCGGGCCATGTGCTCCGCCTCGTGCTCAGCGAAGGCGTCGGCGTCGCGATCGCGGGCGTCGCGCTCGGTGTGGGACTCTCCCTCATCGCCGGCCACTTCGTTTCGTCGCTCCTCTTCAAGACGTCGCCGCACGACCCGGCGATCCTCGCCACGGTGTGCGTTACGTTGTTCGTCGCTGCTGTGCTCGCGACGCTCCTGCCCGCCTGGCGTGCGACGCGTGTCGATCCGAGTGTGGCTCTGCGTGCAGAGTGAGGTCGCGGGTCAGAAGACGCTCGTCCGATTGTCATTCCGAGCGCAGCGACTGTCATCCCGAGCGGAGCGAGGGATCTCCTCGCCGGGCCGAGATTCCTCGCTGACGCTCGGACTGACAAGGGCCCGGGATCCCTCGCTGCGCTCGGAATGACAATCGTGCGAATCGTTCCTGACCCACTGACCCACTGACTCACTTCAGTGAAAGTCATGCCCCCGCCCCCACGCCTCCCCCGCCTCCGGCTTGAGCGCACGAAAGTATTCCCCCCGCAGATTCACCACCCCGCGCTCCACCTGCAGTATCCCCCGCACGAGGAGCAGCCGCTCGTGCGCGATGAGCGCTGACTGTCGCGCGAAGCGCTTCGGCGTCACCACCACGTTCACGATCCCCGTCTCATCCTCGAGCGAGAGGAAGACGAACCCCTTCGCCGTGTGCGGCTGCTGCCGGCAGATGACGAGCCCCGCCACCGCCACGTTCCGCGCGCCGTCGCGCATCGTGAACACCTCTCGCGCGGTCCGCACGTCGTTCGGATCGAGCAGACGACGCAGATGCTTCATCGGATGCCCGTTGAGCGACACCCCCGTCAACCGATAATCGGCCGCCGTCAATTCGAGTGGTGACATCGCCGGCAGATGCGCGGGCACACTCGGTCGCGGACGCGATGGTGCGAGCGGCCCCGCGTCACCGCGGAATTCCTCGAGCATCCGCCACACCGCCACGCGCCGCCGCCGAGCATTCGGCTCGTTCGGCACCAGCGCGTCGAACGCGCCTGATTCCGCGAGCGCGCGCAGCGACCCGCGATCGAGCCCCGAGCGCGTGATGATATCCGCGATCGAGGAGAATGGCCCGCCCTCCGTCACCGCACGCTCGAGCTTCTCTCTCGCCCGCGCACCGAGCCCGCGCACGAGGCGAAGGCCCAGGCGGACAGCGCGGGAGGAGGGAGGAGGGAGGGGGGAGGCGTAGTCCCCTCGATTGTCATTCCGAGCGAAGCGAGGAATCTCGGCCCGCCAGCCCGAGATTCCTCGCTTCGCTCGGAATGACAAC
>DASSNR010000343.1:0-4603 GCA_035687925.1 Gemmatimonadaceae bacterium
CCGGTCTTCACGCCGTATCCCGGCACCGGCTACGGCTTCGATGAAGAGTCGAAGAAGATGCTCGGCGGCTTCACGTGGGGCGACGTCCATCACCCGGCGCTCTCCAAGACGAACGGCGACTACGATGGGCGGTGGCTGTTCGTGAACGACAACGCGAACAACCGCATTGCACGCATCGACCTGCGCGACTTCAAGACGAAGGAGATCCTGGGGCCCATCCCGAACACGATGGGGAACCACGGGTCCTCGATGGTCACGAACAACACCGAGTACGCGCTCGTCGCCACGCGCTTCTCGGTGCCGCTGCCGATGAACAAGTACGTCCCGATCGATGACTACGCGACGAAGTACCACGGCGCGGTGACGGGAATCAGGATCGACTCGGCGACCGGACACATGGCGATCGGGTGGCAGATCATCACGCCGCCCTTCGACTGGGACCTCGGTGCGACGGGCAAAGGTCCGTCCGATGGCTGGGCATTCTGGACCTCGTACAACAGCGAGCGCGCGACCGGCAAGCTCGAGATGACCGCGTCGCAGCGCGACCGCGACTACATCGCGGTCGTGAACTGGAAGGCGGCAGAGGCGGCGGCTGCGCGCGGCGCAGCGACGATCGAGATGAGCGGGATCAAGATGATCGATCCGGCGAAGGCGCCCGGCGTCATGTATCTCCTTCCCTGCGGCAAGAGCCCGCACGGTGTGGACGTGGACCCGAGCGGCCAATGGGTGATCTGCTCCGGCAAGCTGCAGCCGACGGCAACCGTCTTCGAGTTCAAGAAGATCCAGGACGCGATAGCGGCGAAGGCGTTCACCGGGAATGAAGATGGGATCCCGGTGATCGACTACAGCAAGGCGGTGATCATGGAGGTACCCGTCGGCCTCGGGCCGCTGCACACGCAGTTCGACGGCAAGGGATACGCGTACACGTCGCTCTTCGTCGAGAGTGCGATCGCGAAGTGGAAGCTCCCGCCGTATGCGCCGGTCACCGATCCCAAGTCGCTCGTCGTCGACAAGATCCCGGTGGAGTTCAACATCGGGCACCTCGTGACGGCCGAAGGGGACACGCGCCATCCGCGCGGCGACTGGATGGTGGCGATGAACAAGCTCTCGCGCGGCCGACACCTGAACGTCGGTCCCTCGATCCCCGAGAGCTCGCAACTCTTCGACATCAGCGGGCAGGTGATGGTGAAGGATTACGATGCGTTCACCGAGCCCGAGCCGCACTTCGCGCAGCTCGTGCGCGCCGAGGTGATCCACCCGATCGAGTTCTACCCGAAGGCCGAGAATCACGACCCGAACGCGGTGTGGTCACCGGCGGAGTCACGCGTGCTGCGCGATGCGGCGCACAAACGCGTGGACGCACGCGTGTATGCGATCCGCAGCTTCTTCGCGCCCAACCGCATTCAGGTGCAGCAGGGCGACACGGTCATCGTGCATGTGACGAACGCCGAGCAGCAGCGCGATGAGATTCACGGCTTCGGCGTGGTGAGCTACAACGAGAACATCGTGATCGATCCCGGCGAGACGAAAACGATCAAGTTCGTCGCCGATCGCGAAGGGGTATTCCCGTTCTACTGCACCAACTTCTGCTCGGCGCTGCACCAGGAGATGCAGGGGTACTTCGAGGTCGTGCCGCGCGGGCAGACACTCGCGCTGTACAAGAACAACGAGGGACTCATGCGCACCGACTCACCCGTGAAGACGCTGACCGTCGGTATGGATGGACACGAGAAGGAGCACGGCCATGGCAACGATCATCGCTGAATCTCGCGCAGAGCCTGGCGGGTACGGGCGTCCCGCCCGCACGGCGGCCGTCGAGGCGAATCCTCAGGAGACTTCCCACGAGATG
The DNA here is from genome assembly GCA_035687925.1 of Gemmatimonadaceae bacterium. Classification (GTDB taxonomy): domain Bacteria; phylum Gemmatimonadota; class Gemmatimonadetes; order Gemmatimonadales; family Gemmatimonadaceae; genus DASSNR01. The sequence continues at coordinate 1,850 of DASSNR010000343.1, forward strand.
CTGTCTCGCGCGCTGCTCCTCGTGGCGGCGTGCCTCACGGCGGCGGCTGTGCTCCTGCCGCTCTGGGGGATGACGCTCGTGAGCACGCAGTATCCGGACGGGCTGCGCATGATCGTCTACCCGACGCACATCCAGGGGGACATCACGGAGCTCAACCTGCTCAACCACTACATCGGGATGGCGGCGATCAGCGACAACTTCTTCATCGAGCTGAAGCTGCTCCCGCTCTTCCTCGGGGTGGCCGCCGCGGCGTGTCTCGCTGCCGCGTTCATTCGCGCGCGGTGGGTGCGGATCGCGCCGCTCGCGGTCATGGGTGCAACGGCGGCGTACGGGACGTGGAGCATGTATCACCGGCTCTACCAGTTCGGGCACGACCTCGATCCCTCGGCGCCCATCCACATCGCGCCGTTCACACCGCCTCCCATTGGCACGAACCAGATCGCGCAGTTCGCGACCTACTCGTACTTCTCGTGGGGCACCTTCCTCCCGCTCGCCGCGTCGCTGCTCATCGTCGCCACACTCTGGCTGGATGCGCACGACCGGCGCGCGGCCGACGCGCCGAGATAGCGGATGCTCGCCATCGGCGTGATGATCGCACAGGCGGCGGCCGTCCACACGTTGCTCGTGGGAGCTGGACGGCCGTACGCCACCCCCGCCGCCGCATCGAGCGCGGCGGCGCGGGGGGATACCGTCATGGTGGCGGCCGGCGTGTATCGCGGCGCGCTCACGGTGCATCTGCCGCTCGTACTCGTGGGCGAACCGGGCGCCACACTCGAAGGTGTGCGCACCGGCTCCGTGCTCACCATTGACGCCGATTCGGTGGTGGTGCGGGGCTTCACGGTGCGCGGGAGTGGGCGCTCCCTCGATCACGACGATGCGGCCGTGAAGCTCGTGCGGTGCACCGGCTGCCGCATCGAAGCGCTGCACATCGAGCAGTCGCTGCACGGCATCTACCTGCTCGAGAGCGATCACACCGTCGTGCGCGACAACGTGATCGTCGGCGACACAACGGGCGCCGAGGCGCAGCGCGGGAACGGCATTCATCTCTTTCACTCGACAACCAACCGGCTCGAGCACAACACCATCACCGGTACGCGCGACGGGATCTACTTCTCCTTCGCGAGCGACAACGATGTCGACGCCAACGTGGTGAGTGGCGTGCGCTACGGGCTGCACTACATGTACTCGGACAGCAACCGCTTCGTCGGCAACCGCTTCGAGCGCAATGCGGCGGGCGCGGCGGTGATGTTCTCCAAGCACATCACCTTCCGCGAGAACACCTTCGCACACCACGTGGGCTATCGCGCCTACGGCATCCTGCTGCAGACCGTCGAGGATGTCGTGGCCGAGCGGAATCGTGTCGAAGGGAATCTCGTCGGCGTGTTCGTGGACGGTGTCGTCACGAGCACGTTCCGCGAGAATGCGATCGCGGGGAACGGGATCGGCATCGACCTGCATGAGAGCGAGAGCAACCGGTACACGGGGAACGTTATCGTCGACAACCGTGTAGCGGTGCGGCGCGCGCGCGGGACGGGCGACGACCAGTGGGCGGTCAACGGGCGCGGCAACTACTGGGGTGATCGCGCAGTGTTCGATCTCGACGGTGATGGCGTGGGCGATCGTCCGTACCACGCGGGGGATGCCTTCGCGACGCTCGCCGCGCCGCGCCCCGCGCTCGATCTCTTCTCGGGCACGCTCGCCGCGCGCGCGTTGTCGTGGGCGGAGGACGCGCTCCCTGTCTTCGACCTCTCGCGCGTGCGAATCGAAGATCCCGCGCCGCTCATGCGGCCGCCCGCCGGTGCGCCACGTCCGGAGCTCCGGCCGACACATGCGGCGCCGCAGACGGCGACACGCAACGCACCAGACCCACACGATCACCTGTCACACTACGACCATGATCAGCTATAACGGGTTCACCAAGCGGTTCGGCCCGGTGCTCGCCGTGGACGATCTGATGCTCGAGCTGCGCGCGGGCGAAACGCTCGCGCTCATCGGACCCAACGGCTCCGGGAAGACGACGACGCTCAAGGCTGCACTCGGGCTGGTGCGCGCCACCGCCGGCCGTGTGGCGATTGCCGGCCACGACGTCGCGACGCACGGTCGTGCCGCGCGCGCCCGGCTCGGCTATCTCCCGCAACGCATCGCATTCCCCGAGGGGTGCACCGCACGCGAGGTGATGCGATTCTACGCCCGTCTGCGCGGCGTCTTGCCGCTGGACGCCGAGCGATTGCTCGTACGCACCGCGCTCGACGATGCCGCGGATCGCGCGGTGGAGGGATTCTCCGGCGGGATGCGCCAGCGGCTCGGGCTCGCGATCGCGCTCCTCGGCGCGCCCGACGCGCTCGTGCTCGATGAGCCCACGGCCGCGCTCGACCCCAGCGGCTCGCTCCTCCTGCGCGACATCCTCACGCAGATCCAGGGCGAAGGGATCACGGTGCTCCTCTCGTCGCACGATCTGGCAGAGGTCGCTGCTCTGGCTCATCGGATCGGCATCTTCGTGGCCGGACGGCTGGCACTGCTCGGCACGACCGATGAGCTCGTGCACGGGCTCGGCGTATCGGGGCTCGAGCAGACGTACCGGCGCATCACGGCCGCCGCGAGGCTCGTCGCATGATCATCGCCATCATCGCCCAGCACGAGCTTCGCACGGCGCTCCGCAGTCGCATGGTGCCGGCGTTCGCCGCGCTGTTCACCATCCTCGCGATCGCCATCTCGCTTGCCGGGCTCGGCGCGAGCGGCCAGCTCCTGGTGCAG
>DASSNR010000345.1:0-2914 GCA_035687925.1 Gemmatimonadaceae bacterium
AACGCTGGCGGCACCGCGCAGCTCGGCCGGGCTGCCCATGCGGATCGTCTCGGCGTCGCCTCGGAGGACGACGTCGGGATCGAGCACCGCCACGAGCGCCTCGAAATCCCCGGATCTCGCCGCGGCGAGGAATGCCTCGACGACTTCCTGCTTCCGGCTCCGATCGACGTCGGATGTCGAGGCGCCCTGCACGCGCCGGCGCGCGCGGCTGGCCAGCTGTCGCGTGGCAGTGGACGTCCGTCCGATGATCGGGGCGATCTCGTCGAACGAAAGGTCGAACATGTCGTGAAGGACGAATGCCACGCGCTCCGCGGGCTTCAGCGTCTCGAGCACGACGAGCATCGCCAAGCCCACCGAGTCGGCCAGCTCGACATCCTCTTCGACGCTCCGCACGTGACGCGGGCCAGCGCTGGGCTCCTCCTCGTGACCATCCAGCGTTTCCTCCGGGCGTGCGTTGCGCGCGCGGAGCCTGTCGAGGCACACGCGTCCCACGATCGTCGTCATCCAGCCGCGGAGATTGTCCACCTCGTCGGCGCCCGCGCGACTCACGCGCAGCCATGCTTCCTGCACGGCATCCTCCGCCTCGGCAGCCGAGCCGAGCATGCGGTAGGCGACACGTTGGAGGTGGGCGCGGTAGCTCTCGAAGCGTCGGGCCAGCAGGTCGTGTTCATCCATCGGTCACACTCTCCCTTCGAGTTCCGTCATCACATAGACGAAACGATTTCACCAGATGTGACCAGGAGAGAGAGCAATGACCGAAGTATCGCATAGCACGGCGGCCGACGCGCCGGTGGTGTTCGAGCCGCGGCTGACCAATCCGGCGGAGGCGATTCCCGAAGCGCTGGAGGGCATTCAGAAGCTGCTCGTGGGAGTGTATAAGGGTCGCCTGCCGGCGAGTGTCCTCGAGCTCACGCACATGCGCGCGAGCCAGATCAACGGGTGCAGCTCGTGCATCGAGGGAACGATTCGACACGCGCACAAGACCGGAGAGGAGCTGGACGAGCGGCTGCTCATGGTCGCGGCGTGGCGCCACTCCTCACAGTTCACTGAGGCCGAGCGCGCCGCGCTGGAGCTCACGGAGGAGATGACGCGGTTGGCCGACCGGGCCGATCCGGTGCCGGACGAGACGTGGGCCCGCGTCGCCGAGCACTTCGACGACAGACAGCGCGCTTCCCTCGTGCTCCACGTGGCGCTGGTGAACTTGTTCAACCGCGTGAACGTTAGCACACGGCAGCCAGCCGGCGACTGGTAGCCGGTTCGCACGATCAACAGTGACAGGGGCGGCCGCTCGTCCGGCCGCCCCTGCTCGTGTGCCCCAGAGGAGATAGCATGAATTCCACGATCCGCACCCCATTCGGGTTCGAGTCCACGGCCGCCGAGGTGGTTGCGGGAATCGATCTGCACGGCAAGCGCGCGATCGTCACCGGCGGCGCATCCGGCATCGGCGTCGAAACGGCGCGCGCGCTTGCCAGCGCGGGCGCCGCGGTGACGCTCGCGGTGCGCGACATCGCGGCTGGAGAACGCGTCGCCGCCGACATCGCGCGCACCACCGGCAACGATCACGTTCGCGTCGCGCAGCTGGAGCTGGTCGACCGCGCGTCCATCGACGCCTTCGTGGCTCAGTGGGAGGGACCGCTCGACGTCCTCATCAACAACGCCGGCGTCATGGCGATCCCCGAGCTCCGACTTTCGCCCGATGGACACGAGATGCAATTCGCGACCAATCATCTCGGTCACTTCGCGTTGAGCCTCGGCTTGCACGACGCGCTCGCTGCTGCGGGTCGGGCGCGCATCGTCTCGGTCAGCTCCTCGGGACACCTGCTCTCCCCGGTCGTGTTCGACGACATCGATTTCGCGTTTCGCGACTACAATGCATGGGCTGCGTACGGCCAATCGAAGACCGCGAACGTGCTCTTCGCGGTGGGCGCGCAGGCGCGCTGGGCGAGCGATGGCATCACCGTGAACGCGCTGATGCCGGGTGGGATCGCGACCAATCTCCAGCGCCACGTCGGCGGTGCCGCCTACATGGAGCAGGCTCGCGAGCGCTTTCGCAAAGCGGGGAGCAAGCTCAAGACGCCCGAGCAAGGTGCCGCCACGTCCGTGCTGCTGGCTGCGTCGCCGCTGCTCGAAGGGGTCGGTGGACGCTACTTCGAAGATTGCAACGAAGCGGAGATCGTCACGCGCCGAACGCCGGGCACCGTTCGCGGCGTCGCGCCGTATGCACTCGATCCCTGCAATGCCGATCGCCTGTGGGAGCTCTCGCTGAAGATGCTTGGCCGAGGATCATGAGCAGAGCCATCGTGGAATCGCCGGGCGCTACGACGTGCCAGGCGGTCCGAACCACGTGGTCAGCGCGTCAGTGAGTCCCAGCCGTGTTCCGTTTCCCACCCAGGCGACATATCCGTCAGGCCGGATCAACACCGCGGTGGGAGCAGCGACCGCGCCGAGCACCGGAAGCTCCCATGGGCCGCTGTACGTGGCATCGATGAGCTGAACGCGGTCCGCCCACGGTGTAATGTCGACGCTCCTCGGCTCGCCGAGGTTGAGCAGCACCGGCCGCGCATCGTGCAGCAGCGTGAACACGCGCATCGGACCTTGAGCGGTGGCGAGATCGAGATCCGGCATGCGACGTCCGAGCAGCGGGTGTCCCGGCCCGAGATCGTAATGAATGTCCAGCCCGGATATCTCCCCGACGATTCGCCTGCGAGGCTCGTCCATGCGGAGGAGCTCCGCGAGGTAGCCGCCCAATGCTTTGGTCTGGTCATCCGGACGGCGAATCGCGCTCTGCGCCATCGTGTTGCGCAGCACGCGCGCGCCAACCGGATGCCGCTCGGTGTGGTAGCTATCGAGAAGACTTTCCGGCGATGTCTGCTTGACCACTTGCGCCAGCTTCCATCCCAGATTCACTGCGTCC
>DASSNR010000089.1:0-5624 GCA_035687925.1 Gemmatimonadaceae bacterium
CCGGCTCGAGGTGGTGAGCCAGGCAGAGCACATCCGCCGTCTCGTGCACGACGCGCGCGCTACCACCGAGATCGCGGCGGCGGAGCGCATCACGCGGGAGTTGCGCGCCGCGCTGCGTGCACTGCGCGCGCTGGCCGAGAGCTTCGGCGAGGAGCACGTCGTGCGCTTCGCGAACACGTGGAGCGCGCACGTGTCGGCATCGCATCCGGCGGCGCTCGCGGCGCTGGAGTCGGCGGCATCGCTCCTCTCCAACCGTACGACGCGTCGCGACGAGGTGATGCGCGAGCTGGATCGCCTCACTCCGGGCCGGCCGACTCCGACTGAAGCCGTGCCTGTTGTCGCTGCTCCGGCCGCACGGCCGCCCGCCGCGCCGTCTGCTCCCGCTCGCACCCCCGCGTTCGCATCCGCTGCGGTCGCGCCGGCGGTCCCCGTATCGGCACAGGCCGCGGCCGCAGCGACGGCACGGCCGATGATCCACGAGCCGCTGCGCACACCGACGGGAAAGGAGCTGTACGACTTCCTGGCGAACGGAATCGCGTCGATCGAGCAGCTGCGCGAGCAGCCGCTGAGTCAGCCGGTCCCGCTCCCACACGACGAGGTCGTACCGATCGAGCAACTGTTGTATCGCGGTCGTGCTGCGCTCGAGCGTGCCGCCGCACTGCGCGACGAGCTCCGGGGTGCGCCCCCTTCTCCCGAGGTGCTGGACGAGCTGTTCGATCTCCTCGATCTAGCCCTCGCGGACTGACCGGTGACATGAGAGGACGATGGCGGAGCGCGCTTGGCATCGTGCTGAGCGCCGCGTTGCTCGTGTGGGTGCTGCGCGACGTGAACGTCGCGCAGGTCGTGGAGAATCTGCGACACTCGAACCCGTGGTACTTTCTCGGCGCGACGATCGCCGGGACGCTGATCGTGGTCCTCCGCGCGATCCGATGGCGCTACATCCTCGCGCCGATCGCGCGCGATCTCCCCTTCGGGCAGCTCTGGCGCGCGACGGCGATCGGCGTGATGGTCACCAACGTCATCCCCGTGCGCGCCGGCGAGATCGCGCGAGCGTACGCACTCGCGCGCGAGACACCCCGGGTGAACTTCTCGGCCGCCTTCGCGTCGATCGCCGTCGATCGCGTGTTCGACACGTTCGTGGTGCTGCTGCTCGCGCTCGTCGCGTTGCTCGCTCCCGATTTTCCGCGCAACACACCGCTCTTCGGGCGCTCGCTCGGAAGTCTGGTCGGACTCGGTGCCATCATCCTCGCGGCGGTCCTGTTCGTCCTCTATCTCATCGTCTTCTTCCCCGGACAGCTGATCCGCATCTACGAGCTGTTCGCGCGACGCGTTGCTCCGCGGTTCGAAGAACGGGGCCGCAAGGCGCTCATGGCGTTCGCTAGCGGCCTCGGCGTGCTGCGGAGCCCACGGCACTTCGTCGTCGTTTTCCTGTGGACGCTCGCACACTGGCTGCTCGACGCCTTCGCGTTCTGGCTCGGCTTCAAGGCGGTCGGGATCACGGCGCCGTTCAGTGCTGCGCTGATCCTCCAGCTCTTCATCGCGATCGGCGTCGCGCTCCCGAGCTCGCCGGGGTTCTTCGGCGCGTTCGAGGCACTGAGCGTGGCGGGGCTCGCGCTCTACGGTGTTCCGCAGACGCTCGCCATCTCGTGGGCGCTCGGCTTCCACATCCTCACGTTCATCCCGATCACGGTCATCGGCGCCTACTACTTCGTGCGCCTCGGTCTGCACTTCCGCGAGCTGCGCAAGGAGGAAGACGAGTCCGCCGCGATCGACGCGAACCCCGCGCACAGCCCGCGCGTCGCGCGCCGCTCGTCGGGGGACGCGGGGTGAGTGACGCGCACGTCGTCGCGCAGGCGAAGCTCAACCTCGGGCTGCGCGTGCTCGCGCGCGAGACGAGCGGCTACCACGCGATCGAAACGATCTTCGTCCGTCTCGCACTCGGCGATCGCGTGTCCGTGCGCGCCGGTGGACGCGAGCGATTGCTCATCTGCACCGGCGTCGATGTTGGTCCGGTGGAAGACAATCTCGCGTATCGCGCCGCGCTCGCGTACGCGGAAGAAACGGGATGGCCGGACGGCTTCGCGATCGAGATCGAGAAGGTGATTCCGGTGGGTGGCGGCCTGGGCGGCGGCAGCTCGGACGCGGGCGCGGTGCTTCGCGCGCTCGACGCGCTCGCGCCGAGCCCGTGTGGCGAGCAGGCGCTGCTCCGCATCGCGGGAACGTTGGGCTCCGATGTGCCCTACCTCACCACGACCACATCGCTCGCGCTCGCCTGGGGACGTGGTGATCAGATGCTCGCGCTCTCCGCGCTCCCCGCTCGTCATGTGGTGCTCGTGATCCCGCGCTTCGGCGTGTCCACCGCCGAGGCGTACGGATGGGTCGCGGCATCGCGCGCCAACACCCCGCCCGTGCCGTCGCTGATGCACGTCTCGCAGCTTGGCGGCTGGGACGACATCGCCCCTCTCGCCGGCAACGACTTCGAGCCCGTCGTCGCCGAGCGTCACCCCGAGATTCGCACGATCATCGAGACGCTTCGTCGCGCGGGTGCACAGATCGCGCAGATGACCGGCTCCGGATCCACCGTGTACGGCATCTTCACGCATGCGCCGGATGTCGCCGCGATCGAGCGTGCGGTGCCGGGGCGCGTCGTGCTCACGCAGACGACGGAGCTCGTGGAGGCCGCGCGTGTTCAACTTGAGCCCTCTGCGTCCGGCGACTAACTTGAGAGGCTCTTGCCCCCTCGTCCAATGGCAGGACACCAGACTTTGGATCTGGGAATGGTGGTTCGAATCCACCGGGGGCAATGATCGACAAGAAGCATCGTCGTCGTTGACCCTCGGCTCGCGCCAAACTATGTTTCAAGGCTGCGTCAATGGATGAGCTTCTCGTGCCCCGACGGGGCTTCAAGCTCTTGTCGGGAACCGCGAACCGGGCGTTGGCAGAGCAGATCGCCTGTTGCTTGGGCGTCGAGCTCACCAAGGCCACGGTCACCCGCTTCGCCGACGGTGAGATCTTCGTGCGGATCGATGAGAACGTGCGCGGCAGCGACGTTTTCATCGTTCAGCCGACGAATCCGCCGGCGGAAAACATCCTGGAGCTTTTGCTCCTGATCGACGCGGCACGACGCGCGTCGGCGGCGCGCATCACCTGCGTGATGCCCTACTACGGGTACTCACGTCAGGATCGGAAGGACCAGCCGCGCGTGGCGATCGGGGCCAAGCTCATGGCCAATACGATCACGACCGCGGGGGCCGACCGGGTGCTCGGGGTCGACTTCCACCAGCACGCGCTGCAAGGGTTCTTCGACATTCCTGTCGATCACCTCTATGCGGCGCCGGTGCTGGTGTCGCATTACCGGAAGAAGACGCTGCGCGACCTCGTTGTCGTCGCGCCCGATGTCGGGTCGGCGAAGATGGCGCGCGGATTCGCCAAGCGGCTCAATGGGTCGCTGGCGATCATCGACAAGCGGCGTCCTACGGCGAACGTTGCCGAGGTATTGAACGTGGTCGGTGAGGTGAACGGCCGGGATTGTCTGATCCCGGACGACATGATCGACACGGCGGGTACCGTCACCGAGGCGGCCCGCGCGCTCAAGGCACTCGGCGCGAAGGACATTTACGTGTGCGCGACGCATCCGCTGCTCTCCGGCCCCGCCGTCGAGCGGTTGAGCGCCGCGCCGATTCTCGAAGTCGCGGTCACGGATACGATCGCGATCCCGGCAGACCGGAACTTCCCGAAGTTGCGCGTGCTGTCCGTCGGCGAGCTCCTGGCGAAAGCCATTCGCTACACGCACCTGGACGAGTCGGTGAGCTCGCTGTTTGAATGATGAAGACGGGGCGTATGGCGTAGGGTGAAGGGGAACGGCGTGCGTGAGATGAGCTCGCTGCGCGCCGACCCGACACCCGACTCCCGATACCCTGTTCCAAACACTGCCTGACCTATTCAAGAGATCACGAAGCCATGGCCACCGCTAACCTGACCGCGACGCCACGCACCGAGACGGGCAAGGGCGCCGCGCGCAAGCTCCGCAGCGCCGAGCGCATTCCGGGGATCGTGTACGGACACCACCGCGAGCCGCAGCCGCTCGCCCTCGACATGCGCGAGATGGAGCGCCTGCTGGAGCAGATCGCGCCGGAGACGACCGTCGTCGAATTGCAGATCGATGGCCGCGCGACGCGCACGCTCATTCGCGAGATTCAGCGCCACCCCTACAAGCGCCAGATCCTGCACGTCGACTTCCAGGAGCTGGTGGCCGGCGAGATCGTCACCGTCGATGTGCCGATCGTGATCATCGGATCGGCCGAGGGCGTCCGCGCGGGCGGCACGCTCGACGTCGTGCTGCGTGAGATCACCGTCGAGGTCGATCCGGCGAACATCCCGAACCACATCGACGTCGACGTTTCCGCGCTGGGGCTGAACGACTCGATTCACGTGCGCGACCTCAAGGTCCCCGAGGGCGTGACGGTGCTCGACGACGAAGATGCGACGGTGTGCGTGGTCGCGCCGCCGCGTGTCGAGGCCGAGGAGCCCGTCGCTGAGGCTGCCGCAGCTGAGGGTGCCGAGGCCCCTGCCGAGCCCGAGCTGATCCGGAAGCCGAAGGCGGAAGAGGAAGAGGAGAAATGAGTCAGTGGGTCAGTCGGTCAGTGGGTCAGGAACTGCCGAAAGGAGAGAGGAGAAAGGAGGACCGGCCTTGGCGCTGAGATCCCGCCCCGAGGCTGTTGCTCCTCTCTCCTCTCTCCTCTCTCGCCGTTCGAGCTTCTGCTGACTCACTGACCGACTGACCTACTGATCTACTGATCTACTTCGTCCAGGCGATCTGCCCTCGTCAATGAAGCTGATCCTCGGCCTCGGGAATCCGGGCCGCACGTACGAGCGCACACGCCATAACGTCGGCTGGTGGGTTGTCGATCACCTGGCCGACGTTTGGCATCTGGGCGCATGGAAGAAGGACGGGCAAGCGCTCGTCACCAGCGGACACATCGACACCGACCAGGTGCGGATCATCAAGCCACTCACGTACATGAATCTGAGCGGCGCCGTGTTGATCCCGTACCTGCGCCGCGCGACGTGGTTGCCGGCGTCTGACCTGCTGGTGATCGTCGATGATGTGGCGCTCCCCGTGGGGCGCTACCGATTGCGTGCGAACGGGAGCGCGGGCGGACACAACGGTCTCAAGAGCATCGAGCAGACGATCGGCTCGCGCGACTATCCCCGGCTGCGTATCGGGATTCGGCCGGAGCATCCCGAGCGCCACATCACCGATCTCGCGGACTTCGTGCTCTCGCCGTTCGCGAAGACGGAGCGCGAAGCGATCATGGGGCTCATGCCGCGCTTCACCGACATCGTGGAGTGCTGGCTCGGCGCCGGGATCGAGGCGGCAATGAACAATTACAACAAGGTGTAGGGAGTCGGGTGTGGGGTGGGCGCACCGGCAGATCCAGGCGCGCATGCCAATCCCCGACCCTCTCCACTCTACGCCTCATACTCGAGCTTTCACTCGTGCTCAAACTCGGAATTGTCGGGCTGCCCAACGTCGGGAAGTCCACGCTCTTCAATGCGCTCACCGCAGCTGGTGCGGAGGCGGCGAACTATCCGTTCTGCACGGTCGAACCGAACGTCGGCAT
>DASSNR010000360.1:0-12571 GCA_035687925.1 Gemmatimonadaceae bacterium
GTACCGTCAGATGCACTTCCTCGTCGTTGCCGTCGGCGAGCAGCTCGATGGTCCCGCCGCGCCCCGTGAACTTGAACGCATTCGAGAGGAGATTGCCGAGCACTTCGTTGATGCGATCCGCGTCCCAGCACACTTCGGTCGGCAGCGTGCCCGAACGCAGGACGCGGAAGCTCACCCCGCGCTGCAGCGAGAGCACGCGGAACGCGTCCTCCAGCTCCTCGAGAAAGCGATCGAAGTGCATCGCACGCGCATCGAGCTTGCTGCCGCCCGCCTCGAAGCGCCCGATGTCGAGCAGCTGATGCACGAGCCGCGACAGCGCCTGCGTCTGGGCATCGATGGTCTTGAGAATCTCGCGCTGCCGGGTGGAGATCGTGCCGTACACGCCTTCGTCCACGAGCTGCAGATAGCCGAGGATCACGTTGATCGGCGTCTTGAGCTCGTGCGAGGCGATCGAGATGAATTCGGCCTTGAGGCGATCGAGCTGTGCGAGCTGCTTGGCCATCGTCTGGAAGCTGGACGCAAGCCGCCCGAACTCGTCGCGACGCTCCGGCGACACGGACAATCGATAGCTGAAGTTGCCGTCCGACACAGCGGCCATCCCGGCCTCGAGATCGCGCACCGGACGACTGATCGTGCGCCACAGCGCGATCGCGATGATGAGCGCGACGATGCCCGCTACCGTGAACGACAGGATGGCCGCGTTGCGCGCGCGCACCGTCTCCTCCGTTGCGAGCTGCACACGGTCGCTCGTCCGCAGCCGCAGCGCCAGCTCCGCCGCGGACAGCACGCGCTCGGCGTCGCCGATCGCGGGGATCAGCTCCTTGCTCGAGATGGAATCGGCCGTCGATGCCTTGAGCCGCGCGGCGGCCGCGTATTCGACGGGCGTGTAGCGCGCGACCTGATGGATGGCGTCGCCGATGTCCGTGGCCGCGCTGCCGAGGTCGTAGTTGCGCAGCGAGTCCGCCATCGCGGAGAGACTCGCGAGCTGCGTCTGCATGTTCGCGAGGCTCGAGTCCTTGTGCACGAAGAGCAGGGCGACTTCGAGCCGGCGCAATTCGTCGGTGGACGAGCGCATGCGATTGAGCAGCAGCGACGCCGCGAACTCACGGTTCCGGAGGTCCGCCGTGATGCGATGCAGATGGCCCAGCGACCGCAGGGCCAGGCCGAGCGGGATGAGCAGGATGACCGCAATGGACAGCAGCCCGAGCGCCAGCTTGGAGCGAATCGTCACGTCAGCCGACAATCCTCCAGGCAGGCCGGCGCCTCACGCGCGGCATCATGATGGCCGGGGCGGCGCACGGCGTCCGTCCCGACGGATCGAGCATTCCTGTCAATACGTGCCAAGGGCTGATCACCCGCGTCGATGAAAGACGTCCAACGAAGGTCGCGGCGTTGCGAGGTCGTCGGCACGGAATCTACAACGAAGGGCGCAGCAAATCCGTGCCGGAGCGTCAGCCTCATCCCACCGACCTGCAACGAGCACGCCGCTGTGCGCGATGCGGCGCGTGTCGCACGACGCGAGCGATGCAGCCGCATCTGTCGCGTGTTGACAGCGCTCCCCACGCTCTCTAGCTTGCGCGCCACTGCTGTAACCCCTCCAGACACGCAATGACCGTCCCAACCGAACGTATCGCCGAGCTGAGCGGCCACGTGGGTCAGACCGTGAGCGTCCGCGGCTGGGTGACCCATCTCCGATCCCAGGGAAAAGTTGCCTTCGTGGTGATCCGAGACGGAAGTGGCACGCTGCAGTGCGTGCTCGTGAAGAGTGCGGTGCCCGCTCCCGCGTGGGAGCGCTTCGGCCAACTCACCGTCGAGACGTCCGTCGCCATCACCGGCACCGTGCGCGCCGAGCCGCGCGCGCCCGGCGGCTACGAGCTCTCGGTGACCGATCTCGAGATCATCGGTCCGAGTCCGATCGACTATCCGATCCAACCGAAGGAGCACGGGATCGACTTCCTCCTCGACCATCGGCATCTGTGGCTCAGGAGCCAACGCCAGCGCGCGATTGCGCTCGTGCGACACGAGGTGGAGCAGGCGATCCACGATTTCTTCTACGAGCGCAGCTTCGTGCGCGTCGACACGCCCATCCTCACCGCGGCGATCGGCGAACGCTCGGGGCTCTTCGCCACCGAGTACTTCGACGAAGGGAACGCCTACCTCGCGCAGACGGGGCAACTCTACGGTGAAGCCGCGGCCGCGGCGTTCGGAAGGATCTACACCTTCGGACCCACCTTCCGCGCCGAGAAGTCGAAGACGCGCCGGCATCTCACCGAGTTCTGGATGATCGAGCCCGAGATGGCCTGGGTCGACTCGGATGGGAATATGCGAGTGCAAGAGGAGTTCGTGTCCTATCTGGTGCAGCGCTGTGTGGAGCGCCGCGCGGCCGAGTTGGAGTTGCTGGAGCGTGACACGAGCGCGTTGCAGCATGTGGTGCCGCCCTTCCCGCGTCTCGATTACACCGATGCGGTTGCTCTACTGCAGAAGAAAGGGAGCGCGATCCGATGGGGAGACGACCTGGGCGCCGAGGACGAGGCGCTCATCGTCGCGGAGTACGACCGGCCCGTGTTCGTCTTCAACTACCCCAAGGAAGCGAAGGCGTTCTACATGAAGGAGAATCCGGCCGATCCGCGGACCGTGCTGTGCGATGATCTGCTCGCACCTGAAGGATACGGCGAGATCATCGGCGGCAGCCAACGTGAGGATGACTACGACAAACTCGTCGCGCGCATCAAGCAGGAAGGACTCCCACTGGAAGCCTACGGTTGGTATCTGGATCTGCGCAAGTACGGAACGTTCGTACATTCGGGTTTTGGACTAGGGCTCGAGCGCACCATCGCGTGGATCTGTGGCATACAGCACATTCGCGAGGTGATCGCATTCCCTCGCCTGATGAATCGGCTGACGCCGTAGCGTCGCCGCTCCACATGACCACACACGCGGCGCCGGTCGAACCGCCGCGTTCGCCGGATCCGTATGCTGCCCTGCGGATCCGCGACTTCCGTCTCTACGTCCTCGGCAATCTTGTCGGAACGATCGGGATGGAGATGGTGACGGTGGCGGTCGGATGGGACCTGTACGAGCGCACGGGCTCGGCGCTCGCACTGGGTGGCGTCGGGCTCGCGCAGGTATTGCCCGTCTTCCTCCTCACGCTCCCCGCGGGCCACGTGAGCGATCGGTTCGATCGTCGGCGTCTCCTCATCGCATCGGAGATCGTGCTCGCGATCGCGTTCTTCGGGCTCGCGATGACGTCGATCCTGCGCGGCTCGATCGTTTTCATCTACGCGGGGCTCGTGGTTGCCGGTGTCGGACGCGCATTCCAGGGGCCGGCGAAGGATGCGCTGAGTCCACAGCTCGTGCCGCCCGTGCTCTTTCCCAATGCGGCCACGTGGCGTAGTACATCATGGCAGCTCGCCGCCGTGCTCGGCCCCGCGGCAGGTGGTGTGGTCATCGGTGCGACGCATCATGCGATGCCCGCGTACGCGCTCGCGGGTGTGGCCGAGCTCGCGTTCGCCGCGCTCATCTCACCGGTGAAGCCGCGCCCCTTCATCCCAACTGCACACGCAGGGATGCTCGCCACGCTGCGCGAAGGGATTCACTTCCTGCGCGAGACGCGGATCATCCTCGCGACGATCACGCTCGACATGTTCGCGGTGCTACTCGGCGGCGCGACGATGCTCCTCCCGATCTACGCGAAGGACATTCTGCACGTGGGCCCGACCGGACTCGGCTGGTTGCTCGCGGCGCCAGCTGTCGGCGCGCTGATCATGGCGGTGCTCATGGCGCATGCACCGCCGCTCGAGCGCGCCGGCCGCTCACTCCTCATAGCGGTGAGCGCGTACGGCGTCGCGACGATCGCCTTCGGTCTCTCGCGCTCGTTCTCGCTCTCGCTCGCGCTGCTCGTGTTGGTTGGCGCGTTCGACATGGTGAGCGTCGTGATCCGCAACACGCTGTTGCAGGTCCTCACACCCGACGCGATGCGCGGCCGAGTGTCGGCGGTGAACGGCCTGTTCACCGGCACATCGAACGAGCTGGGCGGCTTCGAGTCTGGCACGCTCGCCGCAGCGATCGGCCCAGTGGCGGCAGTGGTCGTCGGCGGCATCGGCGCCCTGTGCGTCGTCGCGGCCACAGCATCGATCTGGCCGGAGATGCGGAGGTTGGGACGGTTGTGAGCTTTGAGCTGTGAGCTTTGGGTTGTGCGTTTGGTTCTGAGCACGGAGATCGAGCACGCCTCTGCCTCACAGCCCGCTCACAACCCACAGCTCACAGCTCAAAGCTCACAGCCCTCGCTGTTCACCTCCCAAACGAACCTGCCGCCGCCTCCGGCGTGCCGCTCGCTTCTGGCATGAAGCCGAGTTGGCGCAGCATGGTCGCCATGTCGAGATACTCGTGCGTGGTGGCGATCTTGCCGTTTCGGAACGTCACGACGTCGCAGAATGGAAGGTCTGCCTTGCGATTGGTGGCGGGCAGCGTCCCAGCCGGCGTGGCGAGCGGTCCGGTGTTCGTGCCGTGTCCCATGAACTCGACGACCGCGCCCTTGTCGTCAGCGACGACGGCACGGATCTCGACCTGGCTGTCGGGAAACGCGTCGGCCCATTGCTTCAACGCCTTCTTGATCCCGTCCGGACCGCGGAACGTTTCCCCGGTTGCCATGTTGCGCATTTCGAAGTCGTCCGCCACGACGGCTGCCGCATCATCGAAGCGGCGAGTGTTGTACGCCTCGTAGGGGATGCGGGCGATGCGTGCGTTCTCCTGTGCCGACATACTGCCCTCCTGTGGAGGAAGTGCGGAGTGGCCGGAACGCCTGGAGCTCCAGGCATTCCCGTGAACGGAGCGCGCTGGTCCTCCTGTCGAATCGAATGGGGCCTGCAATATCGAGAGCCAGTGCCCACGCAGCAAGCGCGTCGGGCGTGTGCATCGGCGGTCCGCCTATCGACTCTCGTCGCTCGCTTCTCGCGCCTTCACTTCATCCCACAGTCGATCGAGAACCTCCAGCCCCGCCTCCCGCACCGGAATTCCCCGCTCGGCGGCGAGGGCTTCCACCGCCGCGAATCTGTGCGCGAACTTCGCGTTCGCTTTGTCGAGCGCGAGTGACGCGTGGACGCCCGCTTTGCGGCACAGATTCACGACGGCGAAGAGCAGATCGCCGAGCTCGGACTCGAGCGCGGCGTGTCGCTCGTCGAGAATCGGAGCGCCGCCCGGGCCGACGTCCGGTGGATGCTGCTCCAACTGCTCGCGCACTTCGCCGAGCTCTTCCTCCACTTTCGCCGCGGGTCCTTCGACGTCGGGCCAATCGAAGCCGACACCGGCCGCGCGGTCTTGCAACCGATGCGCACGGTGCAGGGCGGGGAGCGACGGCGGGAGTCCGTCGGCGATCGACTCGCGTCGCTTCGCCTTCAGGCGCTCCCATGGTTCGCGCACGCCGTCGCCGTAGAGATGCGGATGGCGCGCCTTCATCTTCGTGATGAGCGTGTCGGCGACGTCCGAGAGATCGAACGCGCCGCGCTCTTCGGCGATCACGGAGTGGAAGAGCACCTGCAGCAGGACGTCGCCCAACTCCTCGCGGATCATGCGGTCGTTGCCGCTTCGCAACGCGTCGTCCAGCTCGTGTGCTTCCTCGATCAAGTATGGGCGCAGCGACTCGTGCGTCTGCGCGGCATCCCAGTCGCATCGCGCGCGCAGATCGCGCATGAGCGCGAGAGTATCTTCAAGCGATGATTTATCTTGCATAGCCTCCTCGGGGCCGGTATACTACCCGCGCAACTCATGACGGGTCAATGAATACGCATATGACGCGCGCCTGGGTCGAGGTCGATCTAGGCGCGTTGCGACGCAATGGGGCCGCGATGGCGGCCCGCGCCGGATGTCCGCTCCTGCCGATGGTCAAGGCGGACGCGTACGGCCTCGGCGCCGTCCCGGTGGCGCGCGCGCTCGACACGCTCGAGCCCTGGGGGTTCGGCGTCGCCGCAGTCGACGAAGGGATCGAGCTGCGCAGCGCCCGCATCGCGCGTCCGATTCTCGTCTTCACTCCACTCACACGCGACGATCTGCGTGCGGTCCACGAGCACGGATTCATCCCCGCGCTCAACTCCGCGGAGGAGATCCGCGCGTGGCGCGAGCTCGGCGGCGGCGCGTGGCATCTGGCCATCGACACCGGAATGAACCGCGCCGGCGTGCGGTGGGACTGCGTCGCGTCGCTCGCCGATCTGCTGCGCGACACCACACCCGCCGGCGCGTTCACGCACTTTCATTCGGCCGAGCTGGATGACGGCTCGATGCAGGAGCAGGAGCGCCGCTTTCGCGCCGCGATCGCGCGGCTTCCCGTGCGACCACGCTACCTGCACGCGGCCAACTCCGCCGGGATCGCGCGCGGAACACCGGGCACGTGGGATCTCGCGCGCCCGGGGATCTTTCTCTACGGCGTGGGAAGCGGCGCCGGGGCGCGCATCCAACCGGAGCCGGTGGCTCACCTCCGCGCACCGGTCGTCGCGGTGCGCACGGTGAGCGCGGGCGAGTCCGTGAGCTACGATGCCACGTTCCATGCGACGAGCGATCGGCGCATCGCCACGCTCGCCATCGGCTACGCGGACGGATACCGCCGCGCGCTGAGCAACCGCGGCGTCGCCCTCGTGCGCGGACGGCGCGCGCCCGTCGCTGGTCTCGTGACGATGGACATGGTGATGCTCGACGTCACCGACGTGCCGTGCGAGGTCGGCGACATCGCGACGCTCATCGGATGCGATGGCGATGAACGGCTCGATGTCGAAACGGTCGCTCGCACGGCTGATGTATCGCCGTACGAGCTGCTCACCGGGCTCAGGTTGCGTGCCCGGCGCGTGTACAGGGACTCGCATGTTTGATTGTGTGCGCGGCGCCGAGGTGATCCACGCATGAGCGATGCGACACGCACGCCGCGCCGTACGCGTCGCGCCATCATCCTCGTGCTCGATGGCGTTGGCATCGGTGCCGCGCCCGATGCGGCATCGTACGGCGACGTCGGCAGCGATACGCTCGGGAACCTCGCGCGCGCGGTGGACGGGCTCGATGTGCCGAACCTCGAGGCGCTCGGCCTCGGCCGCATCGCGCCGCTCGAGGGCGTGTCGGCCAATATTGCACCACGTGCCGCGTGGGGGAGCATGCGTCCCGCGTCCGCTGGCAAGGACAGCACGACCGGGCACTGGGAGATCGCCGGCGTGCACCTCGAGCGACCGTTCCCCACGTACCCGCGCGGATTCCCCGACGATGTAATCGACGAGTTCGTGCGACGCACGGGGCGCAGCGTGATCGGCAACATCGCGGGGAGCGGCACGGCGCTGATCGACCGGTTCGGCGCCGAGCACGAGCGCACCGGGAAGTGGATCGTCTACACCTCCGCGGATTCCGTCTTCCAGGTCGCTGCGCATGAAGACGTGATTCCGCTCGAGGAGCTCTACCGCGCCTGCGAGATCGCGCGGGCGATGCTCGTGGCACCGCATGCCGTGTCGCGCGTCATCGCGCGTCCGTTCGTCGGCCACGCCGGTGCCTATACGCGCACCGCGCACCGCCGCGATTTCTCCATCGCGCCCCCGGCCGAAACGCTGCTCGATGCGCTCGCGGCGCACGGCGTTCCGCGGCGCGGCGTCGGGAAGATCGATGATCTCTTCGCTGGCCGAGCGATCTCGAGCGAGCACACGGCCGACAACGCGGCAGGCATCGAGGCCATTCATCGTGCGCTCGACGAAATGGACGGTGGGCTCCTGTTCGCCAATCTGGTAGATTTCGACCAGCTCTGGGGGCACCGGAACGACGTGGCGGGGTTCCATGACGGAATCCGCGCGTTCGATCGCGCGCTTCCCGCCATGGAAGCTGCACTCCGAGAGGACGACGTGCTCTTCGTCACCGCCGACCACGGCAACGATCCGACCACCCCATCGACCGATCACTCGCGCGAGCGCGTTCCGCTCCTCGCGGTCGGCGCGCGCGTTCGTCCGTGCTCGCTCGGCGAGCGGCCGACCTTCTCCGACCTCGGCGCTACCGTGGCCGAATGGCTCGGCGTCCGCTTTCGTGGATACGGCACATCGTTTCTGCCGGAGCTCATCGCACCGTGAGCGAGGCCGTTCCCGACGCGCGGCTTCGCGAGGCTGCACTCGACGTCATGCAACAAGCCTACGCCCCGTATTCGGGATTCCGCGTCGGGGCGGCGCTCGCGAGTCGGAACGCCGAGCTCTTCGTGGGGTGCAACGTGGAGAATGCGGCCTACGGGTCGTCCATTTGTGCCGAACGGAGCGCGGTGCTGGCGGCGGTTGCGCACGGTGTGCGAGATTTCGACCGATTGGTGATCGCGACCGAGGCCGGCGAGCCGGCACCGCCCTGCGGCGCGTGCCGGCAGGTGTTGGCCGAGTTCAACCCGCGGCTTGCGATCACCAGCTGCACGACCCGTGGTGCGGAACGGCGCTGGAACCTTTCGGATCTGTTACCGTACCCATTCACTCCCCGTTCGCTCAACCGCTGATGGCGCGCGATCATCTCGTTCGGCAGTCCCGCGAGCGACATCGCGCACCGGTTCGCTTCCGACGACAGGATGCTCGTGTGAAGAGTTTCGACGTGAAAGACAGGAGTTCCGCTCGTGCGTGATTCGCGGTACGCGCTCGCCCTCATCGCAGCGATCACCGTGTTCGCCGCGGGATGTCAGGAGAAGCTGAGTGGGGGGGCGGCATGCCCGTCGCTCTGTCCCGAGCAAGCCCTGACGTTCCAGGACACGGTGATTCCGGGTGCGATCGACACCGACGTCACGGTCACGGGCTTCCCGGCGCTCGGCAGCTCGCCGTCGCTCCTCATGGCGAACTGGATCTCCGGCGCCGACACGCTGCGCACCCTCGGCGTCGTCCGCTTCGATTCGCTGCGGACCACCTTCATCCCGAGCAACGGGGGCGACGCAGTCCCGATCGATTCGGTGGATAGCGCCGCGGTGAGTGTCGACCTCGCGCCGTTCGCCGCGGGGCAGGACACGCTCTTCATCCACACGGATTCGGTAACGATCCGCGTCTACGATGTCGATACGACCGCCGACATCTTCGACACCCAGGCCATCGCCGCCACGGTCCGCCCCGACCGCCTGATCCCCGGCGCCACGCGCACCATCTCGCGCGACTCGGTCACCGGTGCGCTCCGCATTCCGCTGCCAAGTGATCTCATCCAGAGCAAGGTGAGCGCAGGGCGGCCGCTGCTGCTTGGCTTCGAGGCCCTCTCGCAGGACGGGTCGCCGGTGCAGGTCCGTCTCATCTCGATGGAAGGCGGCAGCACCCCGGGGCTCTCCTACGAGGCGCACCATGGCGCCGACAGCGCGGCCGTGACGGTAAGTGCGAACGTTCAGGCGGGCACCGGTGTCGATCTCTCGACGCTCGCCGATTACACGGTCGTGGTGAAGGGGACGACGCCCCCGGATTCCACCATGCTCGCCATCGGCGGAATCCCGGGGAGCCGCACCTTCGTGCGCTTCAACCTGCCGGCGAAGATCGTCGACTCCACGACGGTCGTGCGCGCGTCACTGATCCTCACGCAGCGCCCAAGTCCGAGCTTCATCGGGCCTGACACCGCGACGATCGTCCCGCTCGTCGTGCGTGCGAGCACCGACGTGACCGATCCGGCGAAGGCGGCACTCCTCGTCGCGCCGCAAGGCTTCATCAATGTCCCCGTGCTCAGCCTCTTCCCGCAGGACAGTGGGCAGCGCAGCATCGAGATCGTGCAGCTCGTCCGGTTGTGGCGGACGGAGTTGATCGGCAACAACCAGCGCTCGCTCGTGCTCCAGCTCGGCAGCGAGGGGTTCGATCCGCGACAGTTCCTCTTCTACTCGAGCAACGCGGCGGTGCCGGACTCGCTCCGCCCGCGGCTCCGTCTGAGCTACATCCCCCGCGCCAGCTTTGGGCTTCCGTGATGCAGAAACTGCCAGCCGTCCTGCTCGCTCTCGCCTGCGCCGCGCCCGCGGCGTTCGCTCAGGGCACCCTCAGCACGCAGGGCTTCGGCTATCCGCCGGGTGAGTTGAGCACCCGCGCCGCGTCCACCGGTGGCGCCACGGCGCCCTTCGATCCAATCTCCCCGGTGAATCCTGCGTCGCTCTCATCGTGGGGGCGCACGGCGCTCTACTTCCAGTACTCGCCGGAGTTCCGCAGCGTGAGCGTGCCGGGCGGCAGCGACCACGCGACCATCACGCGCTTCCCGCTCCTCGCCGCGGCGGTCGGTATCGGCTCGCACACGACCTTCGGCATCTCCGCGTCCACCTTCCTCGATCGCACCTGGCAGACGCAGCTCACGTCGTTCCAGCACGGGAACCAGGGGGACTCCACGCAGTTCACAGAGAACTTCTCGGTGAACGGCGCGATCAACGATCTGCGACTCGGCGGCGCCTATCAGATCATCCCGGCGCTCCGCATCGGGGTTGCGGGCCACGTGTACACCGGCGAGAATCGGCTCGACATCTCGCGCACCTTCGCCGACAGCTCCTTCGCCAGCTTCTCGCAGAACTCGAGCATCGGCTTCGCGGGGAGCGCGGTGAGCGGCGGCATCGAGGCGGAGCCGGTGCACGGGTTGTGGCTCGCTGCGACCGGGCGGCTCGGCGGCCCGATCACCGCGACGCGGAACGATACGACGCTCAGCCGCGGGTACATCCCCAACTCGTACGGCGGCGCGGTGGAGATCACCGCGATCGGCGGCCTGCTCCTTGCCGCTCGTGCTGAATGGACGGGATGGTCGACCATGAGCAAGCTGGGTGCAGGCGACGTCACCGGATTCGACGGATGGGACATGGGCGTTGGCGCTGAAGCAAGCGGCCCGACGCTGCTCGGCTCGAGCATGCCGCTTCGCCTCGGGTTCCGCCATCGCACCTTGCCGTTCGCCGTCAGCGGACACGAGGTCACGGAGAACGCGGTCGCAGCGGGCTTCGGTATTCCGATCGCGGGCGACCGATCGCGCCTGGACTTCGGCCTGGAGCGCGCGTCGCGCACGGCGGATGTGGCGGGGAAGGAGCACGCCTGGACGATCAGCGCCGGTCTTTTCGTGCGACCCTGACCCATGGCGACCTCGACCACGCAGCCGCCGCTGATCCTCGTCGCCGACGACGTTCCGGCGAACGTCGAGCTGCTGTGCGATCAGCTGAACATGCTGGGGTATCGCGTGGTCACCGCCGTCGACGGGCCGTCGTCGCTCGACGTCTGCTTCGAGACCCGTCCCGATCTGTGCATTCTCGACATCTCGATGCCGGCGGGCGACCTCGGCGTCGACCATCGCTCGACGGGGTTCGAGGTGTGCCGCCGCATCAAGCGCGACCCGCGCACGGCGCGCATCCCGGTCATCTTCGTCACCGCGCTCAACGACACCACCGATCGCGTGAAGGCGATCGAGGCTGGGGGCGATGACTTTCTCACCAAGCCGCACAACCGCCAGATCCTGAGCGCGCGCGTGCGCAGTCTGCTCCGTCTCAAGTTCGCGACGGATGCACTGGACGAGAGCTATCGCAAGCTCCGCGAGCTCGAGAAGGTGCGCGACGATCTCATGAAGATGATCGTGCACGACCTCAAGACGCCGCTCACCTCCGTGCTGGCCTCGCTCGAGATGGTGCTCGATGGCGACTTCGGTACCGTATCACAGATGCAGCGCCAGGCGTTGGGTGACGCCGAGGCAAAGGCCGAAGATCTCCTCGCCCTCATCGAGGATCTGCTCGAGGTCGCGCGCATCGAGGAAACGGAGATCCAGCTCGACCTGCAGCCTATCGCGCCGGGCGTGCTGCTCGCCGAGGTCGTGCACGAGTGGCACGTCCGCTTTCAGCAGGAGCACGCGACGGTCGTCGTCGATGTGGCGGACGAAGCACCCGTCATTCAGGGTGACAAGGGGCTCCTCAAGCGCGTGCTCTCGAACCTCATCCAGAATGCGCTCACGCACTCGGCGCGCAGCGTGGAGCTCACCCTGTCGGCGCGGCGCGGGACGAACGGCGGCATTCTCCTCACCGTGTCCGACAACGGGCCGGGCATCCCGCCGGAGTACCACGAGATCATCTTCCGCAAGTTCGAGCAGGTGAAGAAGCCGGAAATTCCTCGTGTGCGAAGCTCCGGACTCGGTCTCGCGTTCTGCAAGCTTGCCGTCGAGGCGCACGGCGGACGCATCTGGGTGCGGAGCAGTGAAGGACAGGGGAGCCACTTCCACATCGCGCTCCCGCTCACGCCATCGTCCGCGCTCGTGGAAGCTGTCGGCAGATCCTGATCGCGCGCGACACACCGCGCCCTGTTCGCTCCTCCGGCGGCGGTGTAGACTTCTTCCCATGCACAGCACTCCCCGCGGCACCGTCTACATCGAGACGTACGGGTGCCAGATGAACGTGAGCGACTCCGAGCTCATGTACGGCCGCCTCGCCGAGTATGGGTACGAGCCGGTGGAGGGGCCCGAGGGCGCGGACGTCATCCTCATCAACACCTGCGCGATCCGCGACCATGCGGAGCAGCGCGTGCTGGGGCGGCTCGGCGAGCTCAAGCGACACATGAAGCCGGACACGGTGCTCGGTGTGACGGGATGCATGGCGCAGCGAATGGGTGCGCAGTTGCTGGAG
>DASSNR010000363.1:0-2787 GCA_035687925.1 Gemmatimonadaceae bacterium
TCCGAGCACGAGGCTCTCGGCCAGGTAGTGCCACGCGAGATGCCGCCGCCCCGCGCCGAGCGCCGTGCGAATGGCCACCTCGCGCCGACGCGCCTCGATGCGCGCGAGGAACAGGTTGACCACGTTCGCGCAGGCAATCAGCAGGACGAGCCCCACCGATGCGAGCAGCATCCACAGCGTGTGCGCCGCGTTCCCGATCACGGCATCACGCAGCGGCTGGATGTGCACCGCGAAGTGGTACTTCTCCATGAATGCGGTCGAATAGACGGTGGGGAGCACGTCCGGGAATCGTGCGGTGAGCAGCGCGAGATCGGTCCGCGCGTCGGCGATCGTGCGCCGCTCGCCGAGCCGGCCGATCACCGTCAGGTAGTGCTCGTTGACGAACTGCGCGTTGGGGTCGAGACCGAGCGCATACCACACGTCGGCATCGATGATCGGAAGCCGCTCGCCTGGGGCCAGCACGCCAACCACTTGCACCGGCTGCCCATTCATGGTCACCACGCGGCCAATCACGTGCGCGTCGGCGCCGAACCGCTGCCGCCAGAATGCGTCGCTCAGCACGACGACCGGCGGCGCGCCGGGTTCGTCATCCGCCGGTGTGAGCAGCCGTCCACGTGCGGCACGGAGTTGCAGCACGTGGACCAGACTCGCGGTCACACCGACAGCTGGCACGCGCACTGTCCCGTCCGCTCCCGTCAGCGTCACCGGATTAGGAGCGTACGCGCCGATGTCCTCGAGGCTCGTGGCGTGCTGGCGGTAGTAGAAATAGCCACCCGGCGAGACTCCCCAATCCCCCGCAGCCGTCGCCCCCGAGACTCGGCTCGCGAGCTGCACGAGACGATTCGCATCGGTGTACGGCAGGGGCTCGAGCACCACGGCATCGAGCAACGTGAAGATCGCGGTGGTGGCGCCGATGCCGAGCGCGAGCGTGACGATCGCCACGAACGTGAACCCTGGGCTCCGGCGCAGACTTCGCGCGCCGCGCCGCACCTCCTGCACCGTGGTCGTGAGCCACTCGCGCCGCCGCACTGCGCGCTCGGCCGCTTCATCGATCCGGCGACACTCGCGCTTCACCCCTTGCAGATCGTGCATGCGTCGGAGCGCCTCGGCGCGTGCCGCCGCGGGCGTCATCCCCTTCGCGATGAGCTCCTCGGTACGCATCGCCAGGTGGAACTCGAGCTCGTCATCGACGTCGGCCGAAATGTCGGGCTTGAAGAAGCGCAGGTAGCGGCGCCACATCGGGGTGTCGCGCATGGTTCACCTCGCCCAGGCTGGAGCATCCGTCCCGTTTAACACGCTGGCGACCGCACCCGCGAACCGCTCCCACTCCGAGAGGTCCGCCTGCAGTTGTCGCCGGCCATCTCTGGTGAGCCGGTAGAGCTTCGCACGCCGCTTGTTCTCGGTGAGCTGCCACTCGGACGTGATCCACCCCTTGCGCTCCATCCGGTGGAGCGCCGGGTAGAGCGATCCCTCTTCGACACGGAGAGCTTCCTCCGTCTGCTGCTCGATCCAGCTCGCGATCCCGTAGCCGTGCATCGGGCCCCAGGACAGCGTCTTCAGGATGAGGATGTCGAGCGTCCCCTGAAGCAGATTGCGATCTTCGCGCGGCATGGGCGTCCTCTCGTCGATGACGTGGCGGACGGTCGAGCGCACGATGCGGCACGCGCCCTGCTCGAGGCGGCATTACCCAAGACCGTCTATGTGAGACGATGCGCCGCTTCCCATAGACTGTCAAGGGTCATGGGACGCCCGGCCGCTCCCCTCGCCTGGGAGCGGCCGGCGTCACGTCAATCTGTCGGCGCCGGCTCGGAGATCGGGCGTGGTCGCGCATACGGCATCATCACCACGCGATGGATGTCCCGCGCATCCTCGATCGTCTCGTGCGACACATCCAGCTCCGGCGGCGTGATGAGGAACGGGTACGTCTGATCGCCGCCCGCCGAGCCGTGCCCGCCGACCTGATCGTCGAACGAGATGATGTCGTGTCCATCGTACGCGCCGAACAGCACGAGATCGCCGGCGTTCGGCTGACGCACGAGGTCGCGCACCGCGCGCACGACGTGCGGCTCCGTGCCGTACACCGCGAGGGGATTCTCCCCCCACAGCACCTCGAGCGTCTCGCCCACGATCTCCGCGCATCCGACGCGCGACTCGAGATGCACGGTGCCGCCGCGGCGCGTGGCGACGAGGCCGATCCCCGGATGCGCGCGCAGCGCCGCATACAGATGTGCGCGCCGCGGGTCGTTCATGATCTCATCGTAGCCGAGCTGCTCGGGCGTGTCCGCGAAGTACGCGAGCGCGAGACACGAGCTGTACGTCACGACCACGTCGTCGCGTGAGGCGACGGAATACTTCTCGGGGAGGATGAGCTCGCGCAGCCCGTAGCGACTGCGGACCCAATTGCGGAACCGGCGCAGCCGCCGGCGAAACGACGTGTGCGGCTGCGTCGAGAGCTGGGTGACCGTCTCCACCAGCTGCGCCGGCACGTCTGCATACTCGCTGTCCTCGCTCGCGCTCGCCATCACGTTGAGCGTGCGTCCACCCACGCGCACGGGGTCGCCGCGGAGAATGCGCTTCACCGTCGTGCCGAGCGATTCCCCGAACTTCACGCGGTAGCTCGCCGCCGGCGTCATCCCGTGGTCCGAGAGAATCACGAGATCGTACGGGCGCGAGCTCGTCGCGCGGATCATCCGCCAGATCTCCTTGATGCGCGCATCGGTGCGCCGCAGATCGCTCAGCGCGAGCTTGCTCGACGGCCCGAAGTGGTGCGCGAGCTCGTCGTACTGC
>DASSNR010000366.1:0-5245 GCA_035687925.1 Gemmatimonadaceae bacterium
AGACGATGGAGCAGGTTGTCTCGTCGTCGATCGCGCGGCCGAGGTTCATGACGATGCTGCTGTCGCTCTTCGCTAGCGTCGCGCTCGTGCTCGCGGCGGTGGGACTGTACGCCGTGATGGCGTACGCGGTCAGCCGGCGCACGCACGAGATCGGGATCCGCATGGCACTCGGCGCACGCGAGGGTGAAGTCGCGCGCATGGTGGTGAAGCACGGCCTCGTGCTCGCACTGGCGGGGATCGCGATCGGGCTTGTGGGTGGGGTGGCGCTTCATCGACTCATCGCGAGTCAGCTCTTCGACGTGAGCGCGACGGACCCGCTGACGCTCGCCGCCGTCTCGGCGCTCGTTGCGATCATCGCGTGCGTCGCCTGCTACGTACCGGCGCGGCGAGCGGCGCGCGTGGACCCAGTGATCGCGCTGCGAGAGGAGTGAGTCGCGCGCCCGAACGCGCGAGCGCGAGAGTGTCCGGAACCGGACACCGATTCCCAAAAGCGGGCACCGTGCGGAGATGACGCGCGGCGATGCGACGCGTAAATTGCGTCCGCCGAGCGACTTAGCGAATACCGCAGGTGGCACGCGTCTTGTCTAAAGACGCGCGCCTGCCATCTCGCACGCTCTGCACCATTCGCCTTCCGGGAGACGTCGATGCCATCCCTCCACGCCATCACGACTGCGCCACGATTCGAGCCATCGAGCGACGCGGGGCGCGCAGCGCCTGCAGCGACGGTCGAGCCGCCGGTGGATCTGCGCGCCGCATCGCTGGGTGACACGGCCGTGCTGGTGCTCGCGATCGGCGCGATCGTACTCGTGTGTGGAGTAGTGACGTTGATGACGCTGCATCCGATTTCGCTCCGCGCGATAGCCGAGTGGGGGTTGGCGATCATCGCGCGTCGGTAAGCGACACGTCCTAGCACAACGAGGGTGAGAGATGGAGACGGTGCGGCAGGACATCCGGTACGCGCAACCGCGTCGCTCAGATCGGCAGGAACAGCTCGTCGAGCGACATCACGAATGGTTGCGACGCGCCCTCCGGCTGCCACACAAGCACGTCACGCGCGATGCGCGCCTTGCGCGCCGTGGGCGTCCACACCTCCGCCAGCTTCGCGTCGGCATCGATGAGCCAGTACAGCGGCACGCCATGCCGCTGGTAGAGCCGCCGCTTCACCAACCGGTCCCCGCGTGCGGTGCTCATGCTCAGCACCTCGATCACTAGGAGCAATTGGTCCATCTCCCGCCACTCGCGTGTCCGCGCATGCTCTTTCGGTACGACGAAGACATCCGGCTGGACGAGACGCTCCGCGCCCCACGTGATATCGGCTGGCGAGGTGAACACATGGGCAACGGGCTCCTGGTCGAGATAGTTGCTCAGCGCGACGAGGAGCCGCCGGACGATTTCCTGATGCCACCGCCGCGGCGCTGGCGTCACGAGCAGCTCACCGTCCACGACCTCGTAGCGCGGCCAGCGCCACTCATGCAGGTCGTTGAGGTGGCGGACCATGTCCGCCGTGTAGTGGAGGGGAGCGGCCATACCCATACTATCGCCTCGGCAAGGGAGAGGAGGCAAGCGGAGCGCATGGAGTACTATTCAGCGAGGCGTGCGCAACCGCGTCACCGAAACGTCGCCCGTGCCATCGACCGAGCGCACTCGGTAGTCGGCCACCACACATCGGCTGACGCGAGCGTCCACATGAAGGGCGCATGACCGCTCTCCTCCGCGCGATCCCGTCCCTGCGCAAGGGCCCTCGCGTCACCACGAGCATCCTCCCCGCACGTCGCGTCACGCGCGTGGATCCGATCCGCGCCCTCCGATCCGAGTGACCACAGTCATCGCCTGATCCTCCTTCCCGCACGGAGATGTCGATGGACATGCTGATGCAGGATCTTCGCTTCGCGCTTCGCCAGCTCCGCAAGCATCCGGGGTTCACGACCATCGTCGTGCTCATGCTCGGGCTGGGCATCGGGGCGAACAGCGCGCTGTTCGGCATCGTGAACGCGGCACTGTTGCGACCACTACCCTATCCGAACTCCGGGCGCATCGCATCGATCTCGCTCGCGAACAAGTACGGCGACATGATGGTGCTGGACCAGCCGACGATCCAACTGTTATTGAAGCAGTCGTCCCGATCGTTCGATGCGCTCGCGGCCTATACGACCGACGCCGCCATCGTGACGGGTGGCGCGACGCCCGAGCGTGTTGGAGGTGGCAGCATTACGCCCGCGTTCTTTCGCGTGATGGCCGTGCAGCCCGCGATTGGTAGGGGATTCACCGAGGATGACGCACGCCGCGGCCACGCGCCGGTGGTGATCCTCGGACACGACCTGTGGGTGCGCGATTTCAATAGCGATCCGCGCATCATCGGACAGACAGTCAAGCTGGACGATCGGGCCCACACGGTTGTTGGGGTCATGCCGGACGGCTTTCACTTTCCCGGCACCGCGGAGTTCTGGCGTCCACTCACCTTCCCGGTGGCATCCAGCGGCTCGGTGTTCTACGAGAGCATGCTCGGCCGCCTGCGTGATGGTGTCTCCGTGGCGGCGGCGCGCGGCGAGCTCGCGACCGTGCGACATGTACGTGAGGCAGAGCTCCCACCCGAGGAGCGCGGTGGTGAGATGCGTGTCATGACGCTGCACGAGCGTTTGTACGGCGATCTGCGACCCGCTCTGCTCATTCTCCTCGGAACAGTCGCCTGTGTGCTGCTCATCGCCTGCGCGAATGTCGCCAACCTGCTCCTCGCTCGCGCCACATCGCGGCGCAAGGAGCTCGCACTGCGCGCGGCGCTGGGTGCGAGTCGCGCGCGGCTGGTGCGGCAGCTACTCGTGGAGAGCCTGGTGCTCGCGCTCCTCGGCGGGGTGTGCGGCCTGCTCATTCCGGCCTACGGCCTCGGACTGTTCACGGTCGTCGGCCCGCAAACGCTCACGCGCGTTCCCGGCATCGTCGTCGATAATCACGTCCTCGTTTTCACGCTCGTCGTCTCGCTGGTGACAGGGCTGCTGTTCGGGCTGGCGCCCGCGGTGACCGCGGCGCGGGCCAGCGTGCACGACGCACTGAAGGACGGCGCATCGCATCTCACCGGGATCGGCACGACCGCGCGTCCCCGGCGTCTGCTCGTCACCGTCGAGCTGGCGGTGACGGTCGTGCTCCTCATCGGCGCCGGACTCCTGGTGAAGAGCTTCGTCCGCTTCCAGAGCATCGATCCAGGTTTCGACGAGACAGGTGTGCTCACGGCGCGCATCACCCTTCCCGAGCTGCGCTACCCGAACGCCGCGACGCAGGAGGCGTTCTTCCAGAAGGTGCTCGGACGCGCACGTGCGCTCCCCGGCGTCCAGTCCGCATCACTTTCCGACGTCATCCCGCTGCGCGGGCCGAGGATGACGGAGGAGATCACGATGCCCAACGCCGATGGAACGCCCGGTGAAACGCGGCGCCTCGCCAGCGCTGTCGTGGGGCCTGAGTACTTCCGAACATTCCGCATCCCGCTCCGCGCCGGGCGCGAGTTCACCGACGCCGATGAGACCGGTGCGCCGAAGGTGACGGTGATCAGCGAGGGGATGGCTCGGCTCTACTTCCCCGGGAAGCCCGCCGTCGGCGAACAGCTCGCGCTCGCTGGGAAAGCTCTCGTCATCGGCATCGTTTCCGACGTGCGACAGAGCGCTGGCGACGTGAATCCGCTGCCGACGTTCTACTTGCCGTTCCGGCAGTCGGAGTCCTCCGCATACCGCGCCATCGCGCTGCGCGTCCGGCCGGGTGTGGATCCGATGAACCTTGCCCCACTGCTCCAGCAAGCCGTACGTGACGTTGATCCCGAGCAGCCGATCACGGGCGTGCAGACCATGGAGCAGGTGCTCAGCGAGTCGATGGCGCCGCGCCGCTTCAACACACTACTCCTCGGCGCCTTCGCCGCGCTTGCACTCCTGCTGTCGACCTTCGGGCTCTACGGCCTGCTCGCGTATCTCGTCGCCCAGCGGACACACGAGATCGGCGTCCGCATGGCGCTGGGTGCGGAGCGGCACGACGTGCTCGGGCTCGTGTTACGGCAGGGCATGGTGCTGACCGCGGCTGGCATCATCCTGGGGCTCGTCGCGGCATTCTGGCTCACTCGACTGCTGGCGAGTCAGCTCTTCCACGTACAAACGACCGATCCGTTCATCTTCGCGGTCGTGCCGGTCGTGCTCATCGTCGTATCGGTGATCGCGACGCTACTCCCTGCGCGCCGAGCAACGCAAGTCGATCCCGCCATGGCGCTGCGCGCCGAGTGACGGATCATCATTCACTAGAGGGACGCGTCATGACCGCCCTGCTCCAGGACCTGCGCTACTCGCTCCGCCAGCTCCGCAAGAGCCCCGGCTTCACCGCTGTCGTGGTCCTCATGCTCGCACTCGGCATCGGGACGACGACCACGCTGTTCAGCGTCGTGAATGCCGTCCTGCTGCGGCCGCTGCCCTATCCCGATCCCGATCGCATCGTCTCCGTGTCGCTCGTGGCGCCGATGTTTCCCATGTCCGGTGCGGACAACTGGAGCACCGTCGCGTGGCAGCGCGACGCGCGATCGTTCGAGACGCTCGCGGCGTACGGGCCTGCGGAAGCGACCTTCACCGGCGGAGCGGAGCCTGAACGATTGACGGGCACCAAAGTGTCCGAGGGCTTCTTTCGCGTGCTCGGTGCATCGCCCGCGCTCGGACGTGCGTTCCTCCCGGAGGACGATCAGCCGGGCGGCGCGCCGGTGATCATCCTCTCGCACGCGATGTGGACGCGCGACTTCGGCGCGGATCCACGCGTCGTCGGGCGCACGATCGAACTGGACGGCAAGCCGTACACCGTGATCGGCGTGATGCCCTCCGCATTTCACTTTCCGCGCACCGCGGCGTACTGGACGCCGCTCCGTCTCTCGAGTTGGACGAAGCCCGCCACCGGACCGAATGGCAAGCCACGCATCGTCACCACGTTCGTGAGCGTGATTGGGCGACTGCGTGCGGGCATCACCCTCGATGCTGCTCGCGCCGAGCTCGCCGCGCTCCGATCGCATGTCACCGAACTGTCCACACCGATGCACGCCTGGCGCGTGGATGTCCGCACGCTGCACGACCGCATGTACGGTGATCTGCGCCCCGCCCTGCTCGTGCTCCTCGGCACCGTCGCGTGTGTGCTGCTCATCGCGTGCGCCAACGTCGCGAATCTTCTGCTCGCCCGGGCCGCGATGCGCAGGCGCGAACTTGCGGTGCGCGCGGCGCTCGGAGCCGGCCGAGCG
>DASSNR010000367.1:0-4183 GCA_035687925.1 Gemmatimonadaceae bacterium
CGCGGCGGACAGCCATCCGAGCCCACGCGCGCGATTCCGCGGCTCGACCGAGTCGGCCACGTACGCCTGGATGACGCCCGTCGTCCCGCCCCCCGCGCCCTGCACGAGTCGCGACACGAGCAGCAGCCAGATCGAGTCCGCGTAGGCGAAGATGATGTACGAGATGACCGACGCGATGAGCCCCGCGAGCAGTGCAGGGCGCCGGCCATACTTGTCGGAGACGCGCCCCCAGAACGGCGCGCTCATGAGCTGCGCGGCCGAGAACGCCGCGACGATGATCGTCAGCTCGAACCCGTTCGCACCGAGGTGCTCCGCGTAGAACGGCAGCAGC
This sequence comes from Gemmatimonadaceae bacterium, assembly GCA_035687925.1. Lineage (GTDB taxonomy): Bacteria > Gemmatimonadota > Gemmatimonadetes > Gemmatimonadales > Gemmatimonadaceae > DASSNR01. The sequence goes on from DASSNR010000367.1 coordinate 332, forward strand.
GGGATGATGATGAGCGAGCCCACCATGTCCACGAACGCCGTGAACATGAGGACCCACAACTTGCTCATGGGCCCCGACCGCAACGGTTGGAGCCAGCTCGACGCGGAATCAGTCACATCGCGAATCTTAGTTGGACTCGGCTCGCCCGAGCGACGCGGGCGGCATCGCCTTCCGCACCACGCCGGCGAGCGCGATGATCGTGAGGACGTACGGAATCATCTGCACGAACTGTGAAGGGACGCCCGCCGTTCCCTGCAGATGGATCTGCAACGCCTCGGCCGCCGCGAAGAGGAAGCACGCAATCCCCGCACGCAGCGGATCCCAGTTCCCGAAGATGATCGCCGCCAGCGCGATGTAGCCGCGCCCGCCCGTCATCTCCGCCGTGAACTGATGCTGGTCGAGCGCGAGATAGACGCCGCCCATTCCCGCGAGCGCGCCGGAGATCGCGACCGCGATGTAGCGCACGCGTGCGACCGGGACGCCGAGCGTCGTCGCCGCCTGCGGATGCTCACCCGCCGCGCGCACGCGGAGCCCGAACGGCGTGCGGTAGATGATCCACGCGATCACCGGAATCGCGAGCAGTCCAAGCACGACGAGTGGATTGTGCAGCAACCCGAGCAGGAGTCCCTCGCCGGGTCCGCTGCTCGAGAAGCCCGGCACGCGCGGCGAGTTCGATGAGCTGTCGAACGCGAGGTGGAGGAAGAAGCGCGTCACGCCGATCGCGAGCAGGTTGATCGCAACACCGAGCACCACCTGATCCGCGCGATACTTGATCGACCCGATCGCGTGGATGAGCCCGAAGATGAGTCCGCCCGCGACACCGCCGAGCACGCCGGACCACGGGCTCCCGCTGTAGTAGCTCCCGAGCGCCGCGCCGAACGCGCCCGCGAGCATGAACCCCTCGAGCGTGAGACTGATGACGCCCGATCGCTCGGCCACGACTCCACCCGCGGCCGCAAAGAGATACGGGATCGCGATGCGAATCGTCTGCGCGATGAAGACGAGGACGATCATCGCGGCACCCGTGCGATCATCGGTGACCGAGCCACCTCGCGCGCGCGCGCACGCATTGCGAACTTCACGCTGCCTCCGCGCTCTTGCGGCTGCCGAGGAGCAGCCGCCGCACTTCGGGCACCGACGCCGCGACCGCGATGATCACCACGCCTTGCAGCACGTCGACCATCTGCTTCGGCACGACGGCGTTGATGGCGAGCCCGCCCTGCGACAGCGTCGCGAAGAGCAGCGCCGCGATCACCACACCGTATGGATTGTTGCGCCCGACCAGCGCGACGGCGATACCGAGGAAGCCGGCGCCCGTGCCGAACCCTTCCTCGTAGTAGTGCTTGTAGCCGAGCACGAAGTTGATCCCGCCGAGTCCCGCGAGCGCGCCCGAGAGCGTCATCGCGCGAATCCAGACGCGGCCCACGTGGATACCGCCGTACTCCGCTGCCTGCGGCTGGAGTCCCACGGCGCGCAGGTCGTACCCCCCGCGGGTGCGGAAGAGATACCACGCACATGCAACCGCCGCCGCGAGCGCGACGATGAGCGACGTGTTCGCCGCCGAGCCGTGGAAGGCGGCGAGCACGCTCGACAATCGCGGCAGCGCGCCCGCGTGGACTTCGGGCGTGTGCAGCGTCTCCGGCACGTGCAGGTGCGACACGATCACCCAGTTGAGCAGCGCGAGCACGATGAAGTTGAGCATGATCGTCGTGATCACTTCGTGCGCGCCGAACCGCGCCCGCAGCACGCCTGGCACCCATCCGACCACACCGCCCGCCGCCATCGCGGCGAGAATGGCGAGCGGAATCGCGAGCAGGGCAGGGGTCCCGATGGGAAGCACGAGCCCCACGAGCGCAGCCGCAAAGCCGCCCGCCGCGAGCTGCCCCTCGCCGCCGATGTTGAACAGCCCCGCCTGCAACCCGATCGACACCGCGAGTCCCGTGCAGATGAGCGTCGTCGCCTTGTACAACACCTGCCCGAAGCCGTACGCATTGCCCCACGTCCCCGCGAGCAGCATGCGGTACACGTCGCCCGGTGACTGGCCCACGCTCAGAATGAGCAGATCGCCCGCGACGATCGCGATGAGCAACGCGACGAACGGCGGGAGCAGCGCCTCCTCGGCGCGCGCGCGAAGTGTGGCGGTCGTCATGATGTGGACAGAGTCGCAACGGTCACGGAGTGATCACTCGATTGGCGACGGTATCGTCGTCGATCTCCTCGTGCAGGACGTCGCCTGCGCTTCCCTTCGCACCCGTCATGAGCAGCCCGAGGCTTTCCTCGTTCGCCTCGGCGCGCAACAGAATCTGCACGATGCGCCCCGCATACATCACCGCGATGCGATCCGAGAGCGCCAGGATCTCGCCAAGCTCCGCGGACACGAGCAGGATTGCTTTTCCGGCGTTCCGCGCCTCGCGGAGTCGCGCGTGCGTGAACTCGATCGCGCCGACGTCGACACCGCGCGTCGGCTGTGCGGCGAGCAGCACGGAGAAGTCGCCCCCCATCTCCCGCGCGATGACGATCTTCTGCTGATTCCCGCCCGAGAGCGCTCGCGCTGGCAGCGTCGGATCCGGCGGCCGGATGTCGAACGCCTCGATCTTCGCTCTCGCGTTCGCGTCGATGCGCGCACGATCGAGCGACAACCCGTGCGTGAACCGCTCCTGCAGCCCGAGAATGAGGTTGTCGCTCACCGAATAATCGAGCACGAGCCCGCGCCGATGCCGATCCTCCGGGATGTGCGCGAGCCCCGCGCGTGCGCGCCGGCGCACATCCCACGTCGTGACGTCGCGCGATGCGCCATCGACCCCCACGAGCGTGATCGTCCCGGATGCCGCGCGCCGCAACCCCGCGATCGCTTCCACGAGCTCTGTCTGCCCGTTCCCTTCGACCCCGGCGATGCCGAGAATCTCCCCCGGCGCGATGGCGAACGACACATCGTTGACGGCGCGCGGGCGCGTGGGGGTGGAGACGGTGAGGCCACGCACGGCGAGGGATGCGGGATGCGGGATGCGGGATGCGGGAACGACCTCGGGGGTGAGGGAGTCGCTCGACGAGCCGTCACGCTTCCCGCTTCCCGCATTCCGCATCCCGGCAGTTCCGCTTCCCGCATCCCGCATCCCGCTTCCCGCCACCAGCGCCACCTCCCGCCCCACCATGGCCCTCGCAATCTCCGCCGGCGTCGTTTCATGCGTCGCCATGCGCGCGACCGTCTCGCCGTGGCGCATCACGGTGATGCGATCGGAGACGTCCATCACCTCGTCGAGCTTGTGCGTGATGAGAATGATCGTTCCACCGCTCTCACGCAGCCGGCGCAGCACGCGCCACAGCTCGCGCACTTCAGGAGGCGACAACACCGCGGTCGGCTCGTCGAGAATCAGGATGCGTGCACCGCGGAACAGCGTCTTCAGGATCTCGACGCGCTGCGCCTCGCCCACCGAGAGATCCTTCACCGCGCGCCGCGGGTCGACCGCGAGCCCGTATCGCTCGCCGACTTCGCGCACCTCGCGATTCGCTCGCGCCATGTCGAGTCGCACGCCACGCACCGGCTCGCGTCCCAGCACCACGTTCTCCGCGATCGTGAGCGTCGGCACGAGCATGAAGTGCTGATGCACCATCCCCACGCCTGCAGCGATCGCGTCCGCCGTCGTCCACCCGGTGACGTCGCGTCCGTCGACGATCACTTGCCCGCCGTCCGGCGGAAACAGCCCCGCGAGAACGTGCATGAGCGTCGACTTCCCCGCGCCGTTCTCCCCGACGAGCGCGTGGATCTCCCCCTCCGCCACCTCGAGATTCGCATCCCGATCCGCCCGCGTGGCGCCGAAGCGTTTCTCGATGTGGTGCATGAGAACCGCGGGA
>DASSNR010000001.1:0-5293 GCA_035687925.1 Gemmatimonadaceae bacterium
GGTCCGCTCGTCACCGACATCGCGCCGGGCTACGATCACATCACGAGCGCGATCGGTGCGGCGATGATCGGCTGGTACGGCGCCGACATGCTCTGCTACGTCACGCCCAAGGAGCACCTCGGCCTCCCCAATGCGGAGGACGTGCGCCAGGGCGTGATCGCGTACAAAATCGCTGCGCATGCTGCGGACATCGCGCGCGGCCGGCCCAATGCCCGCGCCCGCGACGATGCGCTTTCCCGTGCGCGCTACGCCTTCGATTGGAACGAGCAGTTCCGTCTCTCGCTCGATCCCGAGCGCGCGCAGGAGTATCACGACGAGACGCTCCCCGCCGAGTACTTCAAGAGCGCCGAGTTCTGCGCGATGTGTGGCCCGAAGTTCTGCTCCATGCACCACTCCCGGACGATCGACGAAGGGATCGCGGCCATGGCCGCCGAGCAGGGGCTCGTCGTGCCCGAGAAGCGTGGCGCGCGGGAGGAGATGGTGGGGGCGGACTGAGCGGCAGAAAGCAGGGTTGTCATTCCGAGCCCCTGTCATCCCGAGCGGAGCGAGGGATCTCCTCGCCGGTCCGAGATCCCTCGCTCACGCTCGGGATGACAGCCCCTGATGCACGAAGGGCACAGAGAACTGGCTGTTCTCTGTGCCCTTCGTGTCTCTGTGCCGATTACGATCGAGCGTCGATCAGAACGTGAGGCCGACCGTGATCGGAATCATGTTGAAGCTGCTGCCGCTCGTGAACACGTCGTGGAAGCGCGCTTCCACGAACATCGACGTCTTGGAGTTGGAGAGCGGAAAGCGGAGGCCGGCTCCGAAGTTGATCCCGGCATCGGTCTCGCCGCCGCCACCGGTGGACGACAGGTGGTACAGCCCGAGGCCACCGATGACGTACGGATGCAGCGAGCTCTGCGTCTTGAATGGATAGACGACGTCCGGAACGATGCCGAGGAGGCTCGTGTGTGCATCGAAGCCTGACACACCAAAGCGATGGTACATCACCTCGCCGCGGAACTCGATGGGCATGGTGCGCGGCTGGATGCCAACCAACCCCTCGATGTTGAAGCCGGTGTTGAGACCATTGCCCGCATCACCCATCGGCATGCTCAAGCCGAGCGAGCCGCCGAACGTGACCGGGGTGGGCGCACCGTTGGCGCGGCGCGCGTTGGTCTGCGCCTGAGCGGTGCCTGCCGCGAGCCCGAGCGCGAGCGTGAGGAGTCCGGCGACGGTACGTGTCATGGGGAAACGTTCCTCGTTGGTCGTGAAAGTGGTTGTGCCCTTACCAGGCGCGCGCACTGGTGCGCGCGCCCACAGATGGACGCCGGTGCCGCGTTTCGGTCACGGACCACGGGCGAACGCGCCCGGGTGCTCACGGCCAGCTGAAGATGCTCGACGAGGGGAGCCCCGCTCGGACCCGTGCGATGTCGGCGGGCTCGCTGTAGAACATGCGCGCCGTATTCCCCACCGAGAGGAGAAGCTGCCACTTCGCGCCGGGCGCGCGGCTCACGGGCACGGCGAAGTCCACTCGCAACAGGCGCTGCGATGTGGGCGGGATCGCGGCGAGCAGGCTGATCCCAACGCTCGTCTTGATCGGGCTCGTCTCGCCGAACGGCACGTTGCCCGCCCACACCTTCCCCGCGTCCACGAACGCCGCCGCGCCGATGCCCGCGTACTGCGTGAGATGTCCGAGCTCCCATCGGTCCTCGAGTCGCGCGACGGCGCGCTGGCCTCCCGCCACGCGCGCATCCCCGTAGCCGCGGACGCCGCCTTGCGCGTCGCCCAGCGCGAGCTGGAACGGGAGGAGCGATCGCCACGCGCCGGAGAATTCGCCGCTCGCGATGACCGTCTGCCGCGTCGACGGCTTGAGGTACCACGCAAGCCGTCCTGTCGCGACAATGCCGGCCCATCGCTTGGTCGCTCGATCCTCGCGCCCTTCGCCCTCGACGCGGAGCCCGAGGAACGACGCCGGTGTGCCGACGCCGGCGTAGAGATCCGCGGACGCGAAGTTGTCGCGGTCGCCGGCACCGAAGTACGGCAGGCCGCGTCCCAGAATCAGCCCGAGCTGCGCACCCTTGGCCACATCCTGCTCGGCGGTCAGCGCATCGAAGCCGTGTACCCGCATGAACGACAGCAGGCGGGCACCGATGACGCCGGAGAGACGCAGACTCTCGTATCCCGCATAGCGATCGTGCAGCGCCGCGTCCGTGTCGGCGACGAACCCCGAATCGGAGATGATCACGCCATCGTGCGAGGGCTGAGCCTTCTCATGCGTGAGCAGAATGCCCGCGAACGCGCGCTTCCCGGCGAGCCCGATCCGGCCGACGCCCCCCACATCCCACAGCTGGCGATCCATGTTCAGCGAGAGTGCGTCACCCACGGGGCGCAGGAACGACACGTAGTCCGTCACGTCGCTGTAGCCCATGTGCCAGGCCGAGCGCTGCAGGTTCGTCAGGAACTCGTGGCCGAGTGCGGTCGAGAAGTTCGTGCTGTGCGGATTGCGCTGCGCGACGATCGTGAAGGTGTATGGACGCCCGAGCGCGTGATAGTCCACGAAGCGGCCGCCGTAGCCATCGCGGTACGCCAGCCCGTCACGCCAGTTACCGGCGAGATACAAGCCGTGGCCCAGGACGTTGCTGTTGCCGAACGTGACCGCCGAGATGCTGCTCCCGCGCATCTCGCCGCCGGCGACGAGCGGGATTTCGTCGGTGGTCTTCACCTGGATGCGCACGCCGTTCGCGCTGTCGGGGAACGCGCGCACGCTCGCGCCGGCGAGGAAGGGCTGCGCGCGCAGAATGCGCTCCGATTCCGCAAGCCGGAACTCGGTGCACTCCTGCCCGGGCTGCAGGAGCAGGAACGCCTTGACGACGGACGACTTCGTGGTGACGTGCTGGGAGGCGACGCTGAGCAGGGTGCGCTTCCACCCCGGCGTCGAGTCGCCCATGATCGCCGGCGGTTCGGGATCGATGTCGATCGCGGTGACCGTGCGCCCATCGCATCGCGCGGCAATGCGCATCGAATCACGCGCGGCGGTGCTCGTCGAGTCCTGCGCGTGAGCGGGGTGCGTGGAGAGCGCGACAAGCGGTGCCACCAGAAGCGGTGTGATTCGCGATCGCCGACTTCGACCTGCGGTTCCGGTTCGGAGGCGGACGGATGCGCGCTGGCATCGAACGCTGCCGGTGCTCACGGTACCGGCACCATTATCAATAAGTGCGCCACGTGCGAACACGCGGCATGCCGCGTGCGGACGTGAGGGATGAACCCTCTGACAGGATCCGTGCATGCCTGACGCCGCCAACTCGACCAGCGAACCGCCGACCGCCTATCCAGTCCATCGCGTGCTTGGCATCGCCGACCAGCCCGCGACCGTGGAGACCGTGGTCGATGGCCTCGCCGATGCGGGCGTTCCGTTGGAGTCCGTGGAGATCGTCTGCGGGGAGCGGGCCAAGCATCGCCTCGATGAGTTCCGATCGGAGCACGGCCTCAGGTCGCGGCTCATCAAGATCGCGCAGTCGATCAGCGACGAGCGCGACATCGCGGACCGCTACGAGCACGCGCTCAGCGACAACCACTTCCTCGTCGTCGTGCCGGCAGCGGACGCCGAGCAGGCGCAGGAGCTGGGCGAGATCATGAAGGAGCAGGGCAGCCACTTCGTGAACTACTACGGGCCGAACGCCATCACGACCATCGCGCCCTAGCCGCGCCCGCTACGATCGCTCGAACAGCGCGATGCTGTGCGGGTAGTCGACCGTGACGCGGAAGTAGTGCAGCGCGGAACCGCCGAGCGCGCCCTCGATGCGCCGATCCATGAACTGCGTCATGTAGTCGTGGAAGTTGCGATCGGCGCGCATCGTGAACCACACGGGGCCGACCGTGTAGCCGCCCACGGAGACGTGCGGCACCTCGATCATCGGGAGCCCCGTCCCGCTCTCGGCGCGCTCGATGACGCGCCAATCGGGATGCTTCGCGTGCCACCGCTCGTACACACTCCGCGCGATGAAGCTCGTGGCGCGCTCGGCGGCGTGGCCGTCGTCGATGACGTGGAGCGCGCTGTCGGTGAGCGTGGTCATCGCGCCGGTGTCGAAGAGAAGGTCGAGCGAGTCCCCGTCGATCGACACGCGAATGCGCGGGAAGTTGAGGCCATGGACGACGCCGGTGTCGTGCTGAAAGCCGACGTGGACCGTGTGCGCGGGGTCGTGGGGCAGCGTGTCGCCGGGCGCGTGGAGCAGCAACGTCCCGCGCGGATAGTCGAACGTCCACATGCGCCCGGCGAACCACTCCTGGCCGAGCATGCCGGACCAGTGCGCGATGCTGCTCTGGCGCATCTGCGCCATGACCATCATCGCGGGGAAGATGTTCACGCGGTGCCCTGGACTGGCGAGCGGCACCGGGATCGACGCATCGGGCTTGAACGCGGGGAGCTGCACCGCATACGTCGTGTCCTTTCCATTCCGGATCATCGCGATCTGCTTCGGCAGCTTCAGCGAATCGGCCACGGCGCCCGTCAGCCACAGGCCGCCGCCGGTGTCGGTGTAGAGGTCGAGCGTGTCGCCGCTCGCCGTCACCGGCCGCACGAAGAAGCGTCCCTCGTCGTAGTGCGTGGGCAATGCGGTCGCGTGGCCGGCGAGGTCGACTGCCGCGTAGTGAGCACCACCGCCGCTGCACGCGAGCGCGAACAACACGACTGCCATCGATGAGGATGCGCGCGAGCTGATCCGTCGATACACTGCATCTCCTCCGTCGTAAAGCCTGAGCCTTCTGCCAGCGAAGATGCGCCGGTATGGTTCACATCGTGCCACGCAGCGCAGTGGACAAAGTGCGCCCCGGAACATCAAAGGGAAAGATTCGATGATCACCCCGAAACGCCGCGCCGAATTGCGCGCGGAAGCCCATCACCTGCAGCCCACCGTGCACGTCGGTCAGCAGGGTGTGACGCCAACACTCATCCAGTCGCTCGACGACGCGCTCCGCACGCGCGAGCTCGTGAAGGTCGCGCTCGGCAAGCAGCTGGACGCGACGCCGAAGGAAGCCGCCGACACTCTCGCCACTGCCGCCAGCGCCGACGTCGTGCAGGTGATCGGACGGAAGGTGACGCTGTACCGGGAGAATCCGGAATTGGAGAAGAGGGCGGGGGAGTTGCCGCCGTGGAGGAAATGAAGCGGTGAGTCAGTAGGTCAGTAGGTCAGTGGGTCAGTGGGTCAGACAAAGCTCGGGGTTGTCATTCCGAGCGCAGCGAGGAATCTCGGCCTGACTGTGGTCATTCCGAGCGGTCGTGTCATTCCGAGCGGTCGTGTCATTCCGAGCG
>DASSNR010000002.1:0-36064 GCA_035687925.1 Gemmatimonadaceae bacterium
CAAGGAGCACGTGTGGGATGAGCTTGCTCCGCGTCTCTCCTCCGGCATTCTGCCCGGATCGGAGAAGTACGAGTTCGCAGCCAAGGTCGCGATCTGGCAAGGGTGCGAGCCGCGCCGCGTCGCAGACCTGCAGCTCCGGGCGGCGTGGTGCTGCGTCGACGAAGGGGACATCGAAGCGGAGCGCTACTTCCGCCGGCTCGCCGCGTGGTCATTCGAGCGCGCACTGGCGAGCTACGACGGAGTGGAGCGCGACGAGCGCGCCGTGCTGACCTATCTGGTCGGCGAGCTGTGGCGGCGTGTAGGGGACATGGCCAAAGCCCGCGAATGGTTCGACAAGGTCGAAGGGGAGATCACCAGCCCGCAGACGCAGCAGTGGATCGTCGACGCCGCTCGGCAGCAGAGGGATTGTCCGAGGGAGTGGTTCGGGTAGAGCAGAGAGCAGAAAACAGAAAGCAGGAAGAGCGCTGGGATCGTTCGGCATCCCGGACACCCTCCCTGCTCTCTGCTGTTTTATCGCGTTCCGAACAGCCGGTCCCCTGCGTCACCCAGCCCTGGCAGGATATAGCCCGACGCATTGAGCTCGCGGTCCAGCGACGCGCAGAAGATGGGGACGTCGGGGTGCGCCGCCGCCATGCGCGCGATCCCTTCTGGTGAGGCGACGATACACAGGAAGCGAATCTGCGTTGCACCCGCCCGCTTGAGCGACGTCACCGCCGCCGCCGCGCTTCCGCCGGTCGCGAGCATGGGATCGAGCACGAAGAAGTGGCGCTCGCCTACGTCGCCCGGCACCTTGAAGTAGTAGTCCACCGGCTCCAACGTATCATGATCGCGGTAGAGCCCGATGTGCCCCACCCGTGCGGCGGGGACGAGGCGGAGCACGCCTTCGACCATTCCGAGCCCGGCGCGCAGGATCGGTACGAGCGTTAGCTTCTTTCCACTGACGCGCCACCCGGTCGTCTGTTCGAGCGGTGTCTCGACGGGCACCGGTTCCAGCGGGAGGTCGCTCGTCGCCTCGTACGCCATCAGCATCGCGATCTCGTCCACGAGCTCCTTGAAGGTCTTCGTGGACGTCGTCCGGTCGCGCAGGATGGCGAGCTTGTGCTGCACGAGCGGATGCCGCGTCACGCACAGATTGGGGAACGCCGGGGTGGTGTCCATGGAGCGGAAACTACTATCTTCGCCCACATGAAAGAATATCAAGCCGTCTTCCTCAAACTCTCGCGTCGCACGCAGGACGACGAAGTGGCGCTCACCGATCTCTTGAACGAGCGGTGCCGGAGCGGGTGGGAGCCCGCGCTCATGACGCAGGATGGACAGCGGCTCACCGTCGTGTTCTATCGCATGGCGCCGAGCGAGCCGTGAGCCGCTGTTCCCTACCCCGGCCCGCTTCACTCGTGGGATAATCCGCTGATGGATGCTGCACAGCCGCCGGTTGCCGAACGACGGACACGACCCGATGCTCCCGATCGCATTCTGCGCGCGACGGTGCGGTGCATCGTGCAGGCGGGTGCCGTGGCGCTCACGATGCACGACGTGGCGGCAGAGGCGGGGGTGAGCAAGGGACTCATCCACTATCACTTCCACGACAAGGACACGCTGCTCGCCCGCACCGTCGAGTGGATCACCCGGCATCTCGTGGCGCGGGAACGCTCGGCGCTCTCGAGCTCGACGCCCCGCGGCGCGGTGGACGATCTGTGGGCCTGGCTGTCCAGCGAGCTCGAGCGCGGCTACGTGCGCGTGCTCATCGAGCTCGGCGAATGGCGGAACCCGCTCGTGCGGAATGCGGTGCGCGCCTCGGCGGTGGCGCGGCGCGACGCATCCGCCGAATCGCTCGAGCAGCTGTTCTCGCTGCTGGGGCTCCGTCCCCGACTCCCCGCCGCGCTCCTCGCCGACGTCGTCGTCGCCTTCATCGACGGGCTCGCCATCGCGACCGCGCTCGATGAGGAGCGGAATCCACGCGCCGCGTTCGACGTCTTCTGGCTATCGCTGCTGAGCCTCGCGGAGTGATGCGCCGACGCCGGCATCCCGCGGCCCGACTGCTGAGCGCGCTGCTCGCGGCCATCGTCGCCGTGTGGGTGGCATCGGTCATCGGAATTCTCGTCGTGGGCGCGCGCGACGAAGCGCGCCCTGCGGCGGCCATCGTCGTGCTGGGCGCGGCGCAATACGGCGGGCACCCGTCGCCGGTGCTCAAGGCGCGACTCGATCACGCGGTGGATCTCTGGAAGCAGGGGCTCGCGCCGATGCTGATCGTGACCGGCGGGCGTGGCGATGGCGACACGACGAGCGAAGCGGCCGTCTCGCGCAACTACGCGCGTGCGCACGGCGTGCCCGACAGCGCGATCGCGCTCGAGCGCTACGGACGCACGACGAGCGAGTCGATGCACGGGGTTGCGGAATACCTGGCGGGGCGCGATGATCGCTCCGTCATCCTGGTGAGCGACCCATTCCATATGCTACGATTGGCCATCGTCGCGCGACGGCTCGGGCTCACGTCGTACGGCTCGCCCACGCGCACGAGCCCGATCACGGCCAACCCCAGCCGCCGGTGGCGCTTCGTGTTGAGCGAGTCGGTGAAAGCGCCGCTGGCCTTCCTTCTCGAGAGGAAATAGACGTGCGCATACGACGCGGAGTCGCCTGCTGCCGAACGCTGGTCGTGGCGGTGCTCCTCATGGCGGGGAGCCAAGCCGCCGCACAACAGATTCCTCGCATCGCCGTCGAGCGCTACACGCTCCCCAACGGGCTCACGGTGCTGCTGCACGAGGATCACTCGGTCCCGCTCGTCGCCGTGGAGACGTGGTATCACGTCGGCTCGTCGGACGAGCAGCCTGGACGCACGGGGTTCGCGCACCTCTTCGAGCACATCATGTTCATGGGCTCGGAGCACGTGCCGGTGGGACAGTTCGACAAGTGGCTCGAGGCGGCGGGGGCGAACAACAACGGCTCGACAACGCAGGATCGCACGAACTACTACGAGTGGGGACCGTCGAGCATGCTCCCCCTGGCACTGTGGCTCGATGCCGATCGCATGGGGTGGCTCCTGCCGACCATGGATCAGGCAAAGGTCGACCTGCAGCGCGACGTCGTGAAGAACGAGCGGCGGCAGTCGGTGGACAACGTGCCGTATGGCCGCGCCGACGAAACGATCCTCGCCGCCCTCTTCCCCGCGAACCATCCCTATCACCACGACGTGATCGGCTCGATGGATGATCTCTCCGCGGCGACGCTGCAGGACGTGCAGCACTTCTTCCGCACCTACTACGTCCCGAACAACGCGACGCTCGCCGTCGTCGGCGACTTCAACCGCGACTCGGCGAAGACGTGGATCGGACGCTACTTCGATGCGATCCCGCGCGGTACCGAGGCGGCACCGCGTCCCACGGTCCCGAGCTTCACCGTGGCGCGCGACACCTTTCTCGTGCTCGAGGACCGCGTGCAGATCCCGCGGCTCTACGAGGCGTGGCACACGGTGAAGATCTTCCACCCGGATGATGCGGCGCTCGATGTGCTCGCCTACATCCTGGCCGGCGACAAGAGCTCGCGGCTGTACAAGGACCTCGTCTACGAGCAGCAGGTCGCGCAGGATGTGAGCGCCTACCAGGAGAGCATGCACCTGGATGGCCTCTTCCAGATCGTCGTCACGCCGAAGCCGGATCAGACGCCGGCGAAGATGGCCGCGCTGGTGAACAGCGAGGTGCAGCAGGTGATCGATCACGGCATCACTCCACGCGAGCTCGCGCGCGCCAAGAACACGATCCGCGCGCAGTTCCTCGATCGCCTGGCAAGCGACCTCGGCGTGGCGAGCCAGCTCAGCCTGTACGACTACTACGCGGGGACGCCGGACTACGTGCAGCAGGATGCGGCGCGCTACGACAAGGTGACGGCGGCCGACGTCCAGCGCGTGGCGCGAACGTATCTCGGTCAGCACAAGGTCGTGCTCACGGTCGTGCCCGAAGGGAAGCGGGCGCTCATGGTGGGAGGTGCGCGATGAATGCGAGACGCCGGATGCGGGACGCCGGATGCGGAACGGCGAGAGAGCAGAGAGCAGAATGCAGAAAGCAGAACGGCGAGGGCAGAAAGCAGAGGCGCGTCGGCGCGATGATCGTCGTCGCTGTCCTTGCTTCGGCGTGCGTGAAGGCGGGGACGTCGTCGAAGGTCGCCGAGGCGACGGTCGATCGGACGAAGCCGCCGGAGCTTGCGCCGCCGCCATCGCTCACGCTGCCGCCCGTCGTCACGCGTACGCTGCCGAACGGGCTCAAGATCGTGATCGTCGAGCATCACGAGCTGCCGGTCGCCGACTTCGCGCTCGTCGTGCGCACAGGAGGTGAAGCGGATCCGGCGGGACAGGAAGGGCTCGCGACGCTGACGGCGGCGATGCTGGATGAAGGGACCACCACGCGGAATGCGCTCCAGATCGCCGATCAGGAAGCGTATCTCGGCGCTCGACTGCGGAGCACGAGTGGATGGGATGGCTCGATCGTCTCGCTGCACGTGCCGACGGCGCAGCTGGACAGTGCGCTCGCGCTGTTCGCCGACGTCGCGTTGCATCCCGCGTTCCCCGCTGCCGATCTCGAGCGGCTCCGCGCCGAGCGGCTCACCGATCTGCTGCAGCTCACGGATCGCGGGCCGGCGATCGCGAATCGCGCCTACGATGCCATCCTCTTCGGAGCGAACGATCCGTATGGTCATCCGCTCGAGGGAACGGAAGCGTCGACGAAGGCGATCACGCGCGATGACGTGCAGCACTTCTACGACACATACTTCCGGCCGAACAACGCCACGTTGATCGTGGTGGGCGACGTGCGGCCCGATGATGTCCAGCGCCGAGCGCAGGCGCTCTTCGGTGGCTGGTCGCGTGCATCGGTGCCGCAGGTATCGTTCGGCGATCCTGCGCCTGCACACCCGACCACCATCTACCTCATCGACAAGCCGGGTGCACCGCAATCATCCGTGCGGATGGGATCGGTCGGCGTCGCGCGCACGACGCCAGAATACTTCCCGATTCTCGTGATGAACTCGATTCTGGGCGGTCCGTTCACGAGCCGGTTGAACCAGAACCTGCGCGAGACACACGGCTACACCTACGGCGCGTTCTCCTCGTTCTCCATGCGCCGCGCCGCGGGGCCCTTCACCGCGCTCGCCGAAGTCGTGGCGAGCAAGACCGATTCCTCGCTGCTCCAGTTCATGGCGGAGTTGAAGGCGATTCGCGACACGGTGCCGACGCCGGAGCTCACGAAGGCGAAGCAATATCTCGAGCTCCAACTCCCGGCGCGCTTCGAGACGACGAGCGGCATCGCGAACCAGCTCGTCCCACTCGTGCTCTACGATCTCCCGCTCGACTTCTACAACACGTACGTGCAGCACATCGAGGGAGTCACGCAGCACGACGTGCAACAGGTCGCAGAGCAGTACATCGATCCCACGCACCTCACCATCGTCGTGGTGGGCGATCGCTCGCACATCGAGCCGGGCATCGCGCGCACGCATCTGGGACCGATCTCGCTGCGCGATCTCACGGGAGCGCCGATCCAGCCGTAGCCATCACCCCACATCGCATCCCCGCGGCGCGCAACGTGCAGGCGGAATCACTGACACGACAGCTCGATCGTCGGATGCTCTTGCTCTCCGATGCAGGCGACACCACATTGGTGCCGCCTCAGGGAGCCATCTACTTGTGGGGTGGGGTTGGCGGTACGCACGCGAACGGCTATGGCACGTTTCGGGCGGCGCATATGGCGATGGCGGTCGCACCTCGAGTGCGCCGCGGTGGCGGCGGTGTTCAGCACCGCTGTGGCCACGCCTCTGTCCGCGCAACAGACGGACACCCTTCCCCTCCCGACCGCCACCCTCCCGCCCGTCGTCGTCACGGTCACGCGCGACGCTGCGCGGTCCCCGCTCGAGCTCCCATTCGCGATCTCGGCCACGCGCCCTGACAGCGTGCGGCCCGGGCAACGGCATCTCTCACTCGACGAGACGCTGTTCCTGCTCCCCGGTGTGACGGTCGCCAATCGCAACAATCCCACGCAGGACCCGCGCATCTCGATTCGCGGATTCGGTGCGCGCTCGGCGTTCGGCGTGCGCGGCGTGCGCGTGTTGCGCGATGGCATTCCGCTCACGCTCCCCGATGGGCAGACGCCGGTCGACTATCTCGATCTTGCGTCGATCGGGCGGATCGAGGTGATCCGCGGCAGCGCGGCGGCGCTCTACGGCAACGCGTCGGGCGGCGTCATCGACATCCAGTCGAGCGCGCCACCCACCGATCCCTTCGCCGTCCAGCTTCGCACCTGGGGCGACAGTGGCGGCGTGCGGCGCTGGCTCGGCTCGGCGGGCGGGACGATCGGCCGCGTGCAATATCAGGGCGACGTCGGCCACAACGAGACGGATGGATTCCGCGACTACTCCAACCAGCGCGTGACGAGCGGCTTCGGCCGCGTGATGACGACGGTCGGCACTACCGATCTCGCACTCGAGGTAATGGGCTACGACATGCCGCTCGCGGAAAATCCGGGCGCGCTCACCGCGGCAGAGCTCGACACCAATCGCACCATGGCCGATCCGCTCTCCGTGAGCAAGGAGGCTGGCAAGGCGGTGCGGCAGGGACAGATCGGTCTCACGGCGACGCACACGACGGGCGAGCGTCAGCTGACGGCCATGCTCTACGGCGGATGGCGCAACCTCGACAATCCGCTCACCTTCGCGATCGTGAAGTTCGGTCGCGTGAGCTACGGCGGCGGTGTGCGCAGCACGATGCCCATGCACCTCTTCGGACTGGCGCATCGCGTGAGCATCGGCGCCGACGTGCAGCGGCAGGATGACGATCGGCAGAACTTCAAGAATTGCAATCCGCCGAGCGCGACGCCGGCACCCGGTTGCTCGGCGTCCGTCGGCGGTCGCGGCGCGACGACACTCGATCAGCGCGAGCTCGTGTCCGGCGTTGGGGCCTACATCCGTGATGAGCTGACGCTCGCACCCGGCTATCTAATGAACGTGGGCGTGCGCGCCGATTACGTGAACTTCGATGTCACGGACCACTTCATCACGGCCGACGATCCGGATGACTCGGGTGATCGCACGCTGCACGCGATCAGTCCGACGGTCGGCATCGTCGCGCGTCTCAACGCGCTCACCTCGCTCTACGCCAACGTTGCGACGGCGTTCGAGACGCCCACCACGACCGAGCTCGCCAATCGCCCCGATTCATCCGGCGGCATCAACCCGAACCTCAAGCCGCAGTACTCCACCACCTACGAGACGGGCGTCAAAGGGCTCGCGCTCGGACACGTGCAGTACGACGTGGCCGCGTTCGCCACGATGGTGCGCGACGAGCTGATTCCATTCGAAGTGCCTGATGGACAGGGGCGCACGTTCTACCGCAATGCGGGGCGCACGCATCGCTACGGCGCGGAGCTCGGGCTCAGTACGGTGGTCGGCGCATTCGAGGGCGCACTCTCCTACAGCTACTCTCATTTCCGGTTCGCGCAGTTCCAGATCGATAGCATCACCAACTACGCCGGGAACCGGATCCCCGGTATTCCGCTTCACCAGGCCGAGGCGAGTCTCACCTGGCGGCACCGCAGCGTATTCGTCACCGCGGAGGGCGAGATGTTCGGGCGCGTATACGTAGATGACCAGAACGACGCGAGCGCCGCCGGCTATCACACGATGAACCTGCGGATGGGCGGCACCACGATGTTCGGCCAGTCATGGTTCTCACCGGTCATCGGGATCCAGAATGTCTTCGATGCGCACTATGTCGGCTCGGTGAGTGTGAACGCATCCGGCGGAAAGTACTACGAGCCCGCTCCTGGTCGCGTGATCTTTGCAGGGCTGACGCTCGCCGTCGGCCGCTAACGGAGGATCGACGCAGCGGCGCACACCATATGGGCTTCGGCTTTCTCGCGTCTCCCGTCCGGAAGACGTGTCGCATACCGTTTCACATGGAGGATCGTGCATGCGTATGACTCGGCTCCTCGCACTCGGCATCGGCACTCTGCTTCCCGCGCTGCTGGTCGCTGCTCCAGCGCAGGGACAAGAACGGGTGGAGACCATCAAGCGGCCACAGCAAGCGCCGAACATCACGCCCGTCACGAACCAGATGCTCCTGAATGCGAGCAAGGACCGCAACAACTGGCTCATGTTCGGCCGCGACTACAGCAACCAGCGCTGGTCGCCGCTCACGCAGATCAACACGAGCAACGTCAAGAACCTGCAGGTCGCGTGGTTGTACCAGACGCGCATCTCCCGGATGGGCACCTTCGAGGTGAGCCCCGTCGTGGTGAACGGGGTCATGTACATCACCACACCGTTCAACACCGCGATGGCCGTGGACGCGCGCACGGGTCGCGAGCTCTGGCGCTACGAGCACAAGCTCGCCACGCAGATCTACTGCTGCGGCCCGGCCAACCGTGGTGTCGCCATCTCGGGCACCAACGTGTTCATGGGGACGCTCGACGCGCATCTCGTCTCGCTCGATGCGAAGACGGGGAACGTGAACTGGGACGTCCAGGCCGCGGACCCGGAAGCGGGCTACAGCCTCACGATGGCGCCGCTCGTCGTCGACAGCACGGTGATCATCGGCATCTCGGGCGGTGAGTACGGCATCCGCGGCTTCGTGCGCGCGTACAACGTGAGCGATGGCAAGGAGCGGTGGACGTTCTACACCATCCCCGACAAGGGATGGGAAGGGAACTTCGCGACGACGACGCCCGAAGGGGACAACCTGCACCGCGACATCGCCGCCGAGAAGGCCGCGATGGCGCAGTACGCCAATGCGTGGCAGCATGGCGGCGGCGGGATGTGGGGGACACCGTCATACGATCCCGAGTCGAAGACGTTGTTCTTCGCGGTCGGCAATCCATCACCCGACCTCGACGGCAGCGTGCGCCCCGGTGACAATCTCTACACCGACTGCATCGTCGCCATCGACGCGACCACGGGGCAGTATAAGTGGCACTATCAGGAAGTGCCTCACGATGTGTGGGACCTCGATGCGACGAGCCCCACCGTGCTCGTGAAGCTCAAGAACGGGCAGCTCGCCGTCACGCAGGCGGGGAAGACGGGCTACGTCTACGTGCTCGACGCGAAGACGGGAAAGCGCATCCGCCGCTCGCAGGAGTTCGCGCGGCACGAGAACTACTTCGCGCAACCGACGCCGCAGGGGACGCGCATGCTCCCCGGCGCGAACGGCGGCTCGGAGTGGTCGACGGTCGCGGTGAACCCGAACCTCGGCTACGAGTACGTGCTCAATCTCGAGCAGCCGATGAACTACTTCACGCACGCCGCGCCGCTGCAAGTCGGGCAGCTCTGGCTCGGCTCGGCGTTCAAGGCAGTGCCGGGTGAGCGGCAGTACGGAAACTTCGTCGCCATCGATCTCAACACCGGCAAGCAGGCGTGGAACGTGGAGACGGAGCAGCCGATGATGGGCGGCGCGCTCGCCACGGCGGGGAATCTCGTCTTCACGGGCGAGGGCGACGGACACTTCGATGCGTTCGATGCGCGAAGCGGGAAGTTGCTCTGGAGCTTCCAGGCGGGCGCCGGGTGCAACGCGCCGCCGGTGAGCTACGAGCTCGATGGCAAGCAGTACATCGCGGTCGGGTGCGGCGGAAACTTCCAGCTCGGCTATCCGCTGGGCGATGCCCTCATGGTGTTCACGCTACCATCGTCGCGTGGCGCGGCGCGATCGACTCGGTAACGCGATCTCGAGGCCTGTGATGCGACGGCGCGGTCGACACATGCAGATCCTCATCCTCGTAGGGGTCGTGCTGGGCAGCGCCGTCGGCATCGCGGGCGCGGTACAGCAGCCTCGCCACTCTCTCCTGCTCACGGGTGAGGATTGGCGCTCGTGGAATCTCGACGAAAAGGAGCGGTACCTGAACGGCTTCCTCGCCGGCGCCGCGGCCGAGCAGGCGCGTGCGGCGGCGGTCCGCGCGGGTGACGCGCAGGATAGTAGTGCGGTCTCGAGCAATGCGGCGTGGACGCTTCACGCCAATGCGTCGCTGCAGTTCCGGTTCGCGCCCTCGGTGTACGAGGCGCAGCTGGATGATTTCTACTGGTGGACCAATCATCGTGACCTCCCGATCCTGGACGTGATGATCGGGATCAATCGAGCAATGTTGCAGCAGCAGTCCGACGGCAACCCCTGACTGAGGTTCCCATGAAACGAGTCGCTCTGTTGTGTCTCATGCTGGCCGTCCTCATACCCGGAGCGGCCACTGCGCAGGTCTCCATGCAGATGAGCAATGGGTGGACGTTCACGTTCTCGGGGAATGTCAACGCGTTCTACGTGTTCAGCGCAGGCTCGGTGAATCAGGCCGGCGCGATCGACGGCGGCCTCACGTCCGCGGACAAGGCGAGCCGCATCCGCACCGGACTCCTCCCCTCGGAGTTTGCATTCGATGCGACAGGGAAGGTCGATGGGCTGGACATCGGCGCACACTTCGGTATCTACCCGCAGATCCAGAACGCCAGCATCCACGACCAGTTCGTTAGCGGTTCGGTGCAGGCCGGCGCGCAGATCGACATGCGCCAGGTCTACCTGACCGTGGGTGGCACGTGGGGACAGATCACGGCCGGTCGTACGCTCGATCTCTTCAACCGGCAGAACATCCTCACCGACATGACGCTCTTCGGCGTCGGCGCGAGCGGTACGGTGTTTGGCGGCGGCGGGACCACGCTCGGGCGCATCGGGTACGGCTACATCTACCCGAACTTCAATGCGCAGCTCACCTATAGCACGCCGGCCAACAAGCCCGGGCAGCTCTCGATCGGGCTCTTCGATCCAGATGCGGTGAAAACGGATTCCATCACGTTCACCGGTACGCGGCTGCCGCGGGCCGAGGCGGAATTCGTCTTTACCGGGAACACGGGAACGGCGACCGGCGCCCCCGGCACCGCGCCGAACAAGTACATGCTGTGGGTGAACGGTATGGTGCAGCGCACCGAGGCCGTCCCCAACGATTTCGGCTCCGGAATCAACCCCAGCCTGACGTCGGGAGGGGTCGGTGGCGGCGCGAAGCTCGATTTCTCGGGGCTCTCGCTCGTGGGGTCGGGCTACTACGCCTCGGGGGTCGGTTCGACGCTCTACTTCGGCACGGTCCTGGGCCCCACCGTCGCTGACGCCGCGAACAACACGCGCAAGAGCTACGGCTTCATCGGCCAGGCCACGTACGCGATTACGAACACGAAGTGGATCATCGGCGCGAGCTACGGCGAGAGCGACGTGCGGCAGACCGATCTCGACAAGAGCACTGGGAACGACGCGCTCCTGAAGAAGAACGCCGACTTCGCCGCCATGCTCACCAATCAGGTGAACAAGAACCTCAAGTGGGTGGGCGAGTACGATTACATCTGGAGCACGGCGCACTCGGGTGCGAAGGTGCACGCCAACCAGGCCGCGACCGGCCTGATGCTCTTCTTCTGAGGCGGGATCGCACCGCGAAGTGTGCGGTGTGCGATGCATGTACGTGAGGCGGGCGGTCGTCCATCCGGGCGGCCGCCCGCGTTCGTTCATCGCATCCAGTTCCCTGTCGCGGAATGCGTATTTGCTCACGGTACCACGCATCTCCCCTCGCCAACTGGTACGTCACATGCGACGCGGGGTGCTCGCTACCGCGCGCCTCCTCGACGCGCGACACGGGTCACCCATCGGTGAATGGGAGGAGGTTCTATGAAGTATGCAGTGCGCTTGGCGACCGCAGCCCTGCTCGTCGGCGGCATGACCGGAACGGCTGCGGCCCAGAACAGCAACGGGGGCTTCCTCAAGTCCCCGGTCTTTCTCTTCATGCCGGGTGCCGTGACGGTCAACGCGATCTCGGCGCCGAGCGGGACGAGCTCGGCAACAGGCTTCCTGCTCCGCTTCCAGACCACGATCACGACTTCCACCCCGTACTTCACCCCGGTGTTCGGCACGCAGTGGACGCCCAACGGAGTCGGTGACAGAAACAACTCGCTCACTTTCTTCTACGGTTTCACGTTTCCGATCATCCAGCCCGGATGGACCAACGGGTGGTTCGCGATCACCGTCGATCCGCTCGGCGTCTTTCACATGGGTGGCGGCGGCCCACGCACCACGAAACCCTACGGCCACGACTTCTTCCTCGAGGGGGCGGCTGTGCTGAACTTGGGTGCGAAGATGATCCCGGCCAACAATCCGTTCAGCCGGCTGGGCGCCTACTTCCTTCTCGACCAGCAGATGTCGAACATCCCACGGGGCGGCGACCGCTTCAATCCGATCCTGCTCTACGGGCTCGTACTGCCGCTCGCCCCGTGGCCCTGATCGAGCGGAATGCAACGTGCAGCGAGAAGCGAAGGCGGCCTCTGACGGCCGCCTTCAGTGTGTTGGCAAGCCATGGCCCGTGTAGGGAGCACGGGAGCGGATACGGGGGCACGCGTGCGGAGGAGCCAGTAGCAGGGCCACTCGCTACTCTTGCGGATTGCAACATGTTTTGCTAACAGTGAGGCAATGCTGCACCCGTGACCGCCTCCGGTCACGCAACCACGCGCATCCGAGCGATCAGTACTGGTGTGCGTGGGTGAACGATGGTGAAGGTGTTCATGCGATGGAGCGGTGTGTTCCAGCGCATGGATACGCAGAAGCGCGAACCTCGGACCGGCACCCAGCGTGAGCTGGAGCCTGCATGCACTCGCGTGCCGCGAGTGAGGCTACCGTCGGTAGGCGCTACAGGGAGTTGCTGTAGCACGGACCGTTGTTGATGTACGTCCACCGCATCGTCGGTGAGGTGCAATGGTCTGTAGTGCGCGAGGGCCTCCGCGTCGCCAGGGCACTTGCCCAGACACATGCCGGACGGCATGACGTCCAACAGTGGACGTGCGTCCGTTCCCGCATGCGGCTGCGCAGCGTGATGTATCGCGTCGCTCTGCTCTATCCACCATCTCCTCTCACAGGGGCAGCATTATGCGTCGCATGACCCGCTCCGCCTTGTCGTGTGCGCTCGCGACCGCTGTCGTCGCGACGACCGCTGTACCGGCCGTCGCGCAGCAGCAGCTGATCGAGATGTCGAAGAATCCCAACCAGTGGGTGATGACCGGCAGGACGTACGACCTGCAACGGTTCAGCCCGCTGAAGCAGATCACGGCGAAGAACGTCGCCGGTCTGCACCCGGTCTGGTCGATGTCGACGGGGACGCTTCGTGGACACGAGGGGAACCCACTCGTCGTCGGCAACGTGATGTACCTGCAGACCTCCTTCCCGAACAAGGTCTACGCGCTCGACCTCACCAAGGACGGCGCGCCACAGATCTGGCAGTTCACCCCCGAGCAATCCGCCGACGTCATTCCGATCGCCTGCTGCGACGTGGTGAATCGCGGACTTGCGTACAGCCCCGAGTACAACCGGCTCTACATCGAGCTGCTCTCGGGTGATCTCCTCGCGCTCGACGCGAAGACCGGGAAGCAAGTCTTCCGGGTGAACAGCGCCAACTACAAGATCGGCGAGACGATGACCAACGCACCGCTCGTGGTGGGCGACGCGGTGATCACAGGGATCTCGGGCGGTGAGTTCGGGGTGCGCGGGCGCGTGACGGCGTTCAGCGCGAAGGATGGCCACGAGCTCTGGCGCGGCTACAGCACCGGTCCCGACAAGGACGTGCTGATCACCGCCAACACGCTCAAGTCGCCCTACGCGTCCGACAACGGGAAGGACCTGGGTGTCTCGACGTGGCAGGGGGACCAGTGGCAACGCGGCGGCGGCACGACGTGGGGATGGTACTCGTACGACCCCCAGCTCAACCTGTTCTACTACGGCAGCGGGAACCCCGGCGTCTGGAATCCGGACCAGCGGCCCGGCGACAACAAGTGGTCGATGTCGCTCTGGGCGCGCAACCCGCAGACGGGTGAAGTGAAGTGGGTCTACCAGATGACGCCGCACGACGCGTGGGACTACGACGGCGTCAACGGCGTGATCCTGTTCGACCGCGACGGCAAGAAGCTGGCGGCGCACTTCGATCGCAACGGCTTCGCCTACACGCTCGATCGCACGACCGGCAAGCTGCTCGTCGCCGAGCCGTTCGGTCCGGTGAACTGGGCGACCAAGGTCGACCTGACGACGGGACGTCCGGTCGAAGTGGCGGCCAAGCGCACGAACTCGAAGCAGAACACGACGGGGATCTGCCCCGCCGCCATCGGCGCGAAGGACCAACAGCCCGCAGCCTACTCGCCCGAGACCGGGCTCTTCTACGTACCGACCAACAACATCTGCATGGACTACGAGGGCGTGGAAGTGAAGTACGCCGCGGGCCAGCAGTATGTGGGCGCGATCGTGCGCATGTTCCCCGGCCCCGGTGGGAATCGCGGTGCGTTCATCGCCTGGGATCCGATGACCGGGAAGAAGGCGTGGTCGATCAAGGAGAATCTGGCGGCCTACGGCGGCGCGCTGGTGACGGCGGGCGATGTGGTGTTCTACGGCACCATGGAAGGGTGGCTCAAGGCGGTAGATGCCAAGACCGGCAAGCTGCTGTGGAAGTACAAGACCCCATCCGGCATCATCGGGAACCCGATGACCTACTCGGTGAACGGGAAGCAGTACGTGGCGGTGATGTCGGGCATCGGTGGATGGGCGGGGATCGGTGTGGCGGCGGGGATTGGTGCCGAAGATCCGACGGCGGGTCTGGGTGCACTGGGCGCCTTCGGCGACGCGGGCGCGTACACGAACCAGGGTGGTGTGCTGACGGTGTTCGCCCTGGACAACACGGGGAAGTAGAGCGCGAGCGACTCGCGCGAACCGGGCTCGGCGCTGCTCGCTGCGTGCGCGCACGCCGGGCCCGTTGTTCCCCCGCCATCCTCGAGACGGTGACGATCATGCGGTCTCTCCCCGGACGATTCATCGGTGCATTGCTCGTCGGTGCATCGCTTGTCGCGCTCCCGTTCGCTGTGCGTTCCGCACACGCGCAAGCGCCCGTGCCTCAGACCATGGGACCCAGCAGCGCGGTGACCGCGCGGCGGACGACGACCGCGTGGAAGGACAGCACCCGCGCCTTCCGCGTGTGCAGCGATCCGGACAACCTCCCGTTCTCGGACGCGAAGCGCGACGGATTCGAGAACAAGATCGCCGCCGTCATCGCGGCGGCACTCGGCGATTCCGTGAGCTACCTGTGGTGGCCCACGCGCCGCGGCTTCATCAACAACACGCTCAACACACTGCAGTGCGACGTGGTGATGGGGATCCCGAGCGCGTACGACCTCGTGCGCGCCACGCACTCGTACTACCGATCCAGGTACTACATCGTCACACGCGCGGACCGACACCTCGACATCACGACGCTCGATGATCCACGTCTCAAGCAGCTCACGATCGGCGTCAACATCATCGGCGAGGACTACACGAACACACCGCCCGCCATGGCGCTCAGCGCGCACGGTGTGACGCAGCACCTCGTCGGGTACAGCACCTTCTACAATGACGAACACCGGCCGGGGGACATCGTCGATGGCGTCGTGAAGGGCGACATCGATGTCGCCCTCGTGTGGGGGCCGCTCGCCGGCTATTACGCCGGGCGCTCGAGCGTGCCGCTCACCCTGTCGCCGCTCCCCGATTCCGACAGCAGCGGCCTCCCCTTCGCCTTCGATGTCGCGATCGGCGTGCGGCACAGCGATCGCGAGCTCGCGGCGAAGATCAACGCGATTCTCACACAGAAGCGATCGGAGATCGAGCAGATCCTGCGCGAGTACCACATCCCGACCGAGCCGAGCACTCGCCCGAACTCGCCAACTTCATCTCAGAAGGATGGACGGCATCGATGAGACACCGTGTACAGCATCCCGGCTCGCGTCCGGCCATCGTGCGTGCGATGGTTGCGGGCGTCTCGATCGCGGTGCTTGCGCTTGCCTGCCAGCCGGGAGGTGCGACCACGCACGCGGACAGTTCGGCGAGCGCCGCTGCATCATCATCGGCGACCTCGCCGGCGCCGGCGCGCGCAGCGCACGCCGCCGTCGGCAGTGCAGCGCCGTCGTCCACATCGTCGACGGCGAACGACGGCGTCGCCACCGACACCACCAAGACGTGTCCCCTCGCGCCGCTCACCGATGCCGTGGCGCACGCCTCATCGATCACGCCGCACGCGAAGACGGACCATCTGCTGGTGACGGACCAGGAGTACGGTGGATGGAAGATGTTCCACGTCTACTGCTACCGGTGCCACGGCTTCGATGCGATCGGCGGGACGTTCGCGCCCGATCTCCGGCACTCGGTGAGTGCGCAGGGGAGCGTGACGCCGGCGGTGTTCGTGAGCACCGTGCTCTACGGCCGGCTCGACAAAGGGATGCCGTCGTGGCGCGTGCTGCTCGACTGCGACAACGTCACCGACATCTGGGCGTACCTCGCGGCGCGAAGCAACGGGCGACTCGCGGCGGGGCGACCGCATACGGCGGGGAATAAGTCGTGAGCTGTGAGCTCTGAGCTTTGGGCTATGAGTGAAAGGCGTGTTGGATCTCCGTGCTCACAACCCAACTCACAGCCCACAGCCCACAGCTCACAGCTCACCCCCCTCTCTCACGACAGTGGTAAGCGCGCGTACCACGAGTCCGGGTAGCGCCTCCGCACCCACCCGTCGACGCCGAAGAAGCGGCCGGCGCGCGTGAACAGGAACGTGATCATCATCGCGAAGAGCATCACATGGAAGCCCTGCTGGCCGGAGCTCATGTGCTGCACGGCGAGACCGTAGAAGATCACCTGGATCGCGCCGAAGAACGCGGCAGGGACGGTGAGGAAGCCGAAGGTCAAGCCGAGCCCCACCGCCACTTCGCCGAGCGCGGTGAAGGGCGCGAAGATGTGCGCGTTGGGGATGACGGTGTGCTGGAGAAATGCCCGGTACGGCAGGATCGGATTCTCCGCCGCGTACTTCGTGAGCAGGATGGGCATGATGTGCATCCACCGCCCGCTCGCCGTCGGCACCGGGAGCACGCCCCAGGCGAGCCCGATCGCGATCTTCGTGAGGAGACTCTTGAGGAACCAGACGCCGACCACGATCCGGAGAAATGCGATCCCCGCCTGGGGGAAGCGCATGGACGACACCGCACGGTCGACGGACGGCGTCAGACGGTCACGCGGAGGTGCTGCAGCTTCAGTCGGCATGGTTCAGCTCACCGGGTACGGGAGTTGCCTTTTGACGAGCACGCCGTACACGGAGTGCCCAGTGTCCATTATACACCATCGTTTCGCCGCTCGTTGTCAATCGTTCGCGCTTGCTGTCGCCTGCACCACTGCCTGTGCGATTCCCGCGGCCGCGCAGAGCAATAGAGCATCTGGCCCGAAACCGTCCGACCCTGCACCAACCGCCACCACCAATGAGGTCCGCTTCACGGATGAAGCGCGTGCCGGGCTCCGCGACCTGTGGACCGAGAGCATCGGTGCCAAGCAGGAACGTGTAGCGTGCCTCGGCGGCTCGGTCGTCCATGGCGTGGCCTACGTCACACATGTCTACCGTCTCACCGTCGCACGCGCGGATTCCATGACGATCAGCGCGCGCGAGTCGCTGCGAAAGTGCGGGCCACCGGAGTGGCTCGGCACAGTGCACACGCACATCGCGCTGGCCGACGGGCAGCCCTACGTGCTGTTCTCGGGCAGCGACCTGGTGGTCATGCAGATGTGGCGCGAGCAATGGAAGCGCGAAGGCGTCTTCTGCATTCTCTACAGCGAATCCGAGGCCAACTGCGAAGCGCGGCCGGATTCAACCGAGCGGGTGAGCTACGCGGCGGTCTCCGGCGGGAGCGGCGGGGTTCCGTAAGCGGGTCCGAGATTCCTCGCTCCGCTCGGAATGACAGCAGCGACCTACGACGCCCGTGCGCGCCAGACGCGCGCGGGCTCGTTCACGAATGGACCCGCGAACACGGCGCCGTCGCGGCCGAGCAGCACGCGCGCCCGCGTCGCGACCTCGGCCGCCGCCTCATCGCCGCTCACGATGCCGTAGACGGCCGGTCCCCATGAGCTCTGCCCCACACCGGCCGCGCCCCAGTCGCGCATGGCGTGCACGAGTGCAGCGCTTGCCCCCGGTGCGAACTCGCCTCCCTGCACCGGCGCGAACCACCGGCCGTTCACGCACTGGATCTCGGTGAGCGCGCGGCCGAAGGTTGCGAGATCGCCCTCCACGAGTGCCGGAAGGAGACCGAGCAGCACGAGGTGCGCGACGCGCTCCGCGTCGCGTTCGGGCGGTGGCTGCAGATGCGCGAACGCCTGCGCTTCGACTTCGCCGCTCACGCTCTCCTTCCGTTCTGGGATGGCGACGACGACGCGCCACGCGGCGGGAATAGGATAGTGCGCGAGCAACGGCGCGGGCGCGTCGCTCTCCGTGCGCCGCCCGCCTTCCACCACGAGT
Source organism: Gemmatimonadaceae bacterium (assembly GCA_035687925.1). Taxonomy (GTDB): domain Bacteria; phylum Gemmatimonadota; class Gemmatimonadetes; order Gemmatimonadales; family Gemmatimonadaceae; genus DASSNR01. The sequence continues at coordinate 18,324 of DASSNR010000002.1, forward strand.
CCGCCGAGCGCGAAGAGCCAGGTGCCGACTCCGGAGCGGCGCGCGCGCCCTACTGCGCGCGCGAGCGCAACCGGCTCGAGATGCAGCTCGTAGAGCTCGGCCAGTGCGCGCGCGACGGCGAGCGCGAGTTGCGTGCCGGAGCCGAGTCCCGCGTGTGCGGGGATGGCGCGATGGACCCGGACCCGCGCACCGCCAGGCAGCGCGTGATGCGATGCGAAGCGGTGCGCGAACTCGAGCACGCGCTCGCTCGACGGGCCCTCGGCGGCGAATCCATGTTGCGTGCGCGATGCCTCGAGGCGGAGCGACGGGTCCGGGATCGCCGCGCCGATCCCGCCGAAGCGGCGGCCGAGGTCGCCGCGCAGATCGAGCATCCCGAAGTGGAGTCGAGCGGGTGCCTCGACGAAGACGGCGTCATCCGGATGCGCGGACGCCATCAGCGGACGACCGACGCGGGCGTGGGCGCCGATCGGATGTAGTCGGTGAGGAGCGCCATCGCCTCGTGCTCGCGCGGGCCCGCGGTCTTGTCGACGATCACCTGCAGCCGCGCGAGCTCGTCGCGGATCTGCTCGGGCGGAAGGAGGTGTGTGCGCGTGGCGAGAATGGCCGCCTCGAGCACGGCGTTGCGCGCGCGATTGAAGCCGATGAACTCGCGGCGGAATCCCCGATGCACGACCGTGGTGACGATCCGCGAGCGCGGCGGTGTGTCATCGATCGCGCGGACCTCGAGCTCGCGCCACGAGCAGGCGGCCTCGAGCACCACGCCGCGCACGACCTCGGCGGGCAGTGCGGGATACTGCGGACTCGAGATCGCAGCGCGGGCGAAGAGCATCACGTCATCCGTGATGTTGACCACGGCCACGCCCGTCGCGCGCAGGTTGCGGAAGGTCGTCGTCTCGAGAAAGGGTTTGACAATGATCTCCCGCTCGCCCCACTCCACGCCCATGGGCGCAAAGTTGACGGCGCCCGCCGCATCCATGGTCGTGATGATCAACTCAACGATGAGCGGCACGTTCCGACTCCACGAGCTCGGCGTATGCCGAGCGGAGGCGCGAGGTCATGGGGCCGGGGACGCCGCGTCCCACGTTCGTGCCGTTCACGCGGACGAGCGGGACGATCTCGCGCACCGAGCTGGTGAGGAACGCTTCCTCGGCGCGGGCGAGATCTTCGGTGGTCACGATGCGCTCCTGGGCGGCGATCCCAAGAGGACGCGCGAGCTCGAGGAGCGCAGCGCAGGTGATCCCCGGGAGCGCGCCGCACGAGGCGGCCGGCGTCACGAGCCCATCGTCGACGTACAGCACGACGTTGCTGGACGTCGCCTCGCACAGATGTCCCTCGGTGTCGAGGAAGAGCGCATCGTCCGCGCCGGCGTGCACGGCCTCCATGAGGGCGGCGATGTTGTCGGTGTAGGCGAGCGTCTTGAGGCCGGCGGTCATGGCGCGCTCGTTCCGGCGTCCGCTCGCGATGCAGGCGGCGACGCCATCGGTGTAGAGCGATGCCGGAAATGCGGGGAGCGGCGCGATGGCGATGACGACGGTCGTGTGCGCGTCGCGCGGCGGAGCGACGCCCGGTATGCCGGGGCCGCGGCTCACGGTGATGCGCACCGTCGCATGCGCAATCCCCGCATCGTGCGCGGCGTGGAGCGCGTCGAGCACGGTGTGCTCGAGATCGGGCGGGAGCGCGAGCGCGAGGCGACGCGCGCCCGCGCGCAGCCGTGCGAGATGCGCGTCCAGACGGAAGACGACGCCATCGCCGGCGCGCATGGTCTCGAACAGTCCGTCGGCGAGCGTGAAGCCGCGGTCGAGCGGCGAGAGGCCGGGCGATCGCTCGTCACACAGGCGGCCGTTGAGCCAGACCATCGGCGCGCGCTCGGTGTGGCGGACGGGGATGATCGTCATCGGGCGACCTCCGTCGGGATCGAGATGATCGTCATGGCGCGAGCGGCGCAGGCATCGACGCGACCATCATCGCACGAGCTCCACGGGAGGTGGGACGAAGCGGTCCGTGACCGCCGCTGCCCGCGCGAGATCGGCGCGATCGGGAAGCGGCGCAGCGGCGTCGCGATCGGGATGGAGGAACGCGTCGAGCAGCAGATAGCCGTACTCGGTGAGCGCGGACTCCGGGTGGAACTGTACGCCGACCACTGGATGCTCGCGATGCACGACGGCCATGATCTCGCCGTCGTCGCTCGTCGCGGTCACACGGAGCACGCTCGGCAGCGACGTCGGATCGATGGCGAGCGAGTGGTAGCGCGTCGCGGCGAAGGGCGACGGGAGGCGCGCGAAGATGCCCGAGCGATCGTGATGGATGCGCGAGGTCTTGCCGTGCATGGGCCGCTGGGCGCGCACGATGGTACCGCCATAGGCCGCGCCGATGCACTGGTGTCCGAGGCAGACGCCGAGGATCGGCGTCTGCGCGCCGAATCGGCGAATCACCTCGGTGGAGATCCCGGCCTCCGCGGGGGAGCAGGGTCCGGGGGAGATGATGATGTGCGAGGGTGCGAGCGAGGCGATCTCCGCGAGCGTGACGGCGTCGTTGCGACGCACCACGGGCTCGTCGCCCAGCTCGCGCACGTAGCGCGCGAGGTTGTGGACGAAGGAGTCGTAGTTGTCGAGGAGGAGGATCATCGCAACCCCGCAATGAGCGCGCGTCCTTTCGCCAGCGTCTCCAGGTATTCCTGCTCCGGATCGGAGTCGACGGTGATGGCGCCGCCCACGGAAAAATACACGCGCCCCTCGAGCGCGAGATAGGTGCGGATGACGATGCTCAGGTCGAGCGCACCGGTCACGCTCAGATAGCCGATGGATCCGCAGTAGACGCCGCGGCGCGACGGCTCGAGCTCGGCGATGATCTCCATGGCGCGGATCTTCGGGGCACCGGTGATCGAGCCGCCGGGGAAGGTCGCCTCGAGCAGATCGACGGCATCCGCCCCGGGCGCGAGCCGGCCGATGACGGTGGAGACGAGGTGGTGGACAGTGGAATAGTGCTCGAGTGCGAATAATTCCGGCGCGCGGACGGTGCCGGGGACGCAGACGCGCGAGAGGTCGTTCCGCAGGAGGTCGACGATCATGAGATTCTCGGCGCGGTCCTTGGCGCTGTCGGCGAGCGCGCGGCCGAGTGCGGCGTCGTGCTCCGGGGAGATACCGCGCGCACTGGTTCCCTTGATGGGGCGGGCTTCGACGTCGCGCTCGGGGGTGAGGCGGAGGAAGCGCTCGGGCGAGGCGCTCAGGATGCGGACGTCGCCGAAGTCGAGAAAGGCGGCGAAGGGAGCGGGGTTGATCGCGCGGAGCCGGCAGTAGAGCGACCAGGGCGGCTCGCGGAGTGGAGCCTCGAGGCGCTGCGAGAGGTTCGCCTCGAAGATGTCGCCGGCGAGGATGTACTCGCGGACGCGCTCGACGGCGTCGAGGTAGCCGCGGTGCGTGAACGAGGAGCGGAGGTCGAGGGACGCGGGGACGCCGGGCTCGCGCACGGGGTAGGACGGGGCGCGGGGTGGGGCGTCCCGCGCCGGCGCGACCGCGTCCGGCCGTCGGGCCTCCGGCGATGGCGCCGAGAGGTGATTCCGGACCATGGCGAGCCGTTCGGCGGCGCGGCGGTCGCGTTCGTCTCCGGTACACGGCAGCCCGGTCGAGATGATCCAGGCCCGCTGCTCGAGGTGGTCCCACGCGACGACCCAGTCGTAGAGTCCGAGCACCACATCGGAAATAGCCAGGTCGTCATAACGCGGCGCGGGGAGGCGCTCGAGCTGCGCGCCCCAGTCGTAGGCGATGTAGCCGGCCACTCCACCTTGAAATGGGGGGAGCCCGGCGCGCGCCGCGCGCGTATGCGGCGCGAGGAGCGCGCGCGCGGCGCGCAATGCGTGGCCATCGAGCGCGTGCGTCGCGCCGTCGGCGAGCGCGATGCACTCGGTGTGCGCGCCCTTGCTGCGCACGAGCGTCGCCGGGTCAGCGGCGAGAAAGGAGTACCGGCCCAGCCGCTCGGGATCGCGCGCGCTGTCGAGGAAGATCCGATACGGAAGATCGGCGAACCGCGCGCAGCTCTCGACCGGATCGGGCGCGGGCACGAGCTCCTGGACGACGGGCGCGTCCGTCACCGGACGTGCCTCATCGGGAGGCGGCTCACGGCACGTCGTCCGGCTCGTCATCGCGCGCACGACTCGCCGGCTCGCTCGTCGCGTCGCCAGTCGTCGGCTCGGCCGCGACGTAGCGCTCGCCGTCCGTTACGACATCGCGCGTCCCGGCGCGCTTGGCCGCACGTCGCGAGCGCTGCGTGAGCTTGACGTGCTCCGAGCGCGGCTCGTCGGGCGGCGTGAGGTAGCCCCAGGACAACGAACCCTCCTGGCGATACGTCTTCCCGAGCGTGATGGCGAGCTTCGCCTTCATGAGCTCCTTCCCCAGGTAGAACGCGTGCGTCGCCTCGGTGACGCCAAGCTGCGCGAAGATCGCCTGGATGTCGGTCCCGCGCACGAACAGGTCGCGGTTCAGGACCGTGATCGTCTCGCGATCGGTGAAGATGCGGAAGTTCGGATCGGTGATGGCGCGCTGCAGCTCACGCAGCTCGGCCTCGGTGTACTCGAGAATCTTCTCGTCGCGCGTCGTGACGAGGCGGCCGTCCACGTGCTTCGGCACCATCCTGTTGGTGACCGCGTAGTGCATGAGCCGCCGAGCGATGTCCACCTCGCGTACGGCGCCGAACGCCCACGTGATCACCTCGGTCGTGAGCACCGTCCGGATGCCCAGCTCCTGACAGATCGCGATGAGGAGCGCATTCACGCCGGTCGAATCGGCTTCGGTGAGCTCGGTGATGTTCCCGATCCCCATCATCATCTCGGCGTCCGGCCAGCGCCGCCGCGTCTCGGCGTAGCGCTCGATCGACGCGGTGAAGCCGAAGCCGATGGGCTCGATGACGGGATCGATGAGGTAGCGCACGCCCCACGCATCGAGCGCCGCGATGCTCGGCTCGAGGGTGTCGAGCCCCGCGCCGAAGTCGGGGATGACGACGACGCGCGTGTTCGTTGCCGCGAGATCGCGCGCCACCTCGAGGTTGCTCGAGTTCACGCTCAGCACGAGCTCCGCGCCCGCGGCGACGCCCGTGCGAATCTCTGCGGGATCGAACGTGTCGACGCTCACGCGGAGCCCGGCGGCCACGAGATCGCGCACCACGTCACCCAGATGGGGGAACGCGAGTCCCGGTGTGCAGCCGATGTCGATGATGTCCGCGCCCGATTCGCGGAAGCGCTCGGCCTCCCGGGCGATCGCGTCGCGCGTGAGCCGCGGCGCGTTGTTGATCTCGGCCACGATCTCGATGTCCCACGCGCCGTACTCGCGCTGCACCGCCGCGCGCCCGAAGTACTCGGGGATCTCACGCAAATCTTTCGGACCCTTCTCCACGCGCACGCCGAACTTCTCGGCGATGATGCGCGTGTCCCCCTCGCACAACCCCGGGATGAGGACGAGGTCGGTGCCGTCGGGGACGTCGAGAAAGCGCGCGATCCACGGCGTGGTCATCAGCGCGGCGACGGTGATGCGGAGCACCGCCACGTCGTACGCGAACTCGGGCGTCATGGCGGCGAGCGTCTCGTGGAGCGCCGGCGCCGCGAGCTTCCCCGTCACGAAGAGGACGCGCGTGGGCGTCATCGGTTGGTCCGTCCCCATGCGGTCCTCGTGCGCTCGCTTACTTCGTGTCGCCGCTGCGCACGAACTTGTTCGGCGTCCCCTCGAGCGCCGCGTTCTCCGGCGGACGCCAGAGCACCGTGTCCTCGATGCGACGCGCGAGCTCGAAGTCCTTGTCGGTCACGCCACCGGCCGCGTGGTTCTTGAGCTTCACCCACACCTTCCCCCACGTGACCGTGAGATCGGGGTGATGGTACGCTTGCTCGGCGAGATAGCCGATGACGTTCACGAGCATGAGCGTCGTGGGCCATCCGTCGGTCTTGTACTGCCGACGAATCCAGCCGTCCTCGTAGTACCATCCCGGGAGCGCCTTGAGCTTCTCCTGGATCTGCGGTTCGTCGTAGGTGGGTGCTTTTGTCGCTGGCATTGCGGGCCTCCTCTTCAGCTGAAGTGCCGTACTGAGAGTGAGTCAGCAGGTCAGCAGGTCAGTGAGTCAGAAGAAGCTCGTGGGGCGGGATGAACTCGCCTTACGGGCCTTCTCTGACCGACTGACCTACTGACCCACTGACTCACTTCTCTCACATCACCACCCCTCCATTCACATTCACCATCTGCCCCGTCAGAAACGCCGCATCGCGTGAGGCGAGGAAGACGGCGACGCGGGCGATGTCGTCCGGGGTGCCCCAGCGACCGAGCGGTGTGGCGGCTTCGACCTGGTGGTAGTACTTCCGATTCACGTCGGCGCCGAACGCGGTCTCGACCCAACCGGGGGCGAGAATATTCACGCGCACCTTTGGGGCCACGGAGCGGGCGAGCGACTTGCTGAAGCTCATCACGCCACCCTTCACCGCCGAGAACATCTCGGGGTTCGTCCCCTCGAGACCGACGGTCACGTGATCCCAGCTCATGTTCAGGATGACGCCGCCCTCGGGTTGCGCACGCATGAGCTCCACGGCTTTCCACGAGGCGAGGATCGTTCCGCGCAGATCGACGGCGAGGAGCTGGTCGAGCTTTTCGAGCGTAGAGAGCTTCGCGCCGCGCCCGGTGAGGATGTCCGCGCCCGCGTTGTTCACCCAGATGTCGATGCGGCCGAACGCAGCGCGCACCTGCTCGGCCAGTGTATCGATCGACGCGGCGTCGGCGAGGTCGAGCTGCAAGATGGGTGCGCGACGGCCCAGCTGCTCGATCTCACGTGCGACCGCGAGGGCGCCGTCCTTGTTGGAGCGATAGGTGACGGCGACGTCGGCGCCCGCATGCGCCATCGCGACCGCGATCGCGCGGCCGATGCCGCTCGATGCGCCGGTGACGAGCGCGCGCTTCCCCGCCAGCACGCCGTCACGCGTTTCACTGTGCTCCGCTGATCCGCTTTCCTGGCGCACCCGTTGCCTCGGCGGTATTACTCAGGATCGCAAACTTACCCACGCCGAGCACAGTGACAACAGGGGGACACGACGCGTGCGACTGCTGGTGAGCGTGCGGGATGCCGACGAAGCGCGCTCGGCGATCGAGGGCGGCGCGGCGATCATCGACGCAAAAGAGCCATCGCGCGGCGCACTGGGCGCGGTCGAATTGCCGATGCTTCGCGCGATCCGCGACGCGGTAGGCGATGCGTGTCCGCTGAGTGCGGCGTTGGGCGATGCGGATGATGACGCGAGCCTCGCGAACGCGGCGCACGATGTCGCGGCACTCGGCGTCGCGTACGTGAAGATCGGCTTTCACGGCGTGCACGACCCGGAGCGCGCCGCTGAGCTCCTGCGTGCGGCGGTGCACGGCGCCGATGCGGCGCGGCAGCGCACGCACGTCATCGCCGTCGCGTACGCGGACGCAGAGCTCGTGGACGCGCTCTCGCCGCGCGCACTCATCGAGGTCGCATCGCGCGCGGGCGCGCGCGGCGTCCTGCTCGACACGGCCATGAAGACGCGTGGACGGTTGCTCGAGCGGATGACGACGTCCGCCATCATCGAATGGGTCGAGGCGGCACATCGAGCCTCGCTCCTCGCGGCGCTCGCCGGCGGGCTGCAACGCGACGATCTCGGAATCGTCGCCGCCGCCGGCGCCGACGTCGTGGGTGTGCGCGGCGCGGCGTGCGTCGAAGGGCGCGAGGGACGCGTCTCCGTTTCACGTGTCCGCGCGCTGGCCGAGACGGTGCAACGCGTGCGCGACCGCACGTCGATGCGGTCAACGCAGAAATCGGGTTGTCCCGCTCCCACTGGACACGCTATCCCTTCAGCGTTCACTCGTCGCTGAGGAGCAGCAAATGGCGAGGGGGAGCGGACGGTAGGGTAGGCGGGCGTGTCATCCCGAGCGCAGCGAGGGATCTCGTTCTGCCAGCGAGATCCCTCGCTGCGCTCGGGATGACAGTGATCCGGCCGAGAGCTACTTACTGTCCCCCGTCGGCCGTCGCCTGCTCGGCGATCCGATCGTACACGCTCCGTGCCTGCTCGATCGTCGCGTGGAACCGATCACGCTCGGCCGTCGTGCGCCACGGACCGCGCTGGACATCCGTCCACACGGCCTCGACGGCCTGCGCGAGGAAGCGCGCGTCGTCTGCGGACGTGAAGCGATGGCCATTGCGGACGACGTACACCGGACTCGTCTGCGCGAAGGCGTAGCTGTCGCCGACGTAGCGTGACGATGGGCCGATGACGCGCGCCGCGATCCACCCGCCCTGCGGCACGGACACGGTGTCGTCGAACACGAGGCGCGACGAGTCCGACGTTGCGCGCACGGTGCGCGCGACCGTGCCGTTGACGATGACGTCGAGCCGCTCCATGGGCGCGATCGACATCGCGTTCACCTTCACGCGGAGCGTGGGCGAGTCGGACGCGCCGAGTGCGATCTCGTCTCCCATTTCGTGGCCATTCACATCGAGAAAGACGAGCGGCCCCGTCGTGCCGAAGGTGTGACCCGCTTTGATGCCCGCGAACCAGTTGGCGAGCGTGAGCGGCCCACGCACGTGCACGTACGTGCGATCGGAGCCCGGCGGTGGATCGCGCCAGACATCGGAGAAGTTGTCCGTCCCCGAGGTCGCGGGGATGCGAAAGCCGCAGTTGAGCAGTCGGTAGTACAGCTCGGCGGAGCTCACTTCATCCGACCAGATCGCGCCGATGTCGTAGTAGTCGCCCTTGCCGAGCGCGACGTCCACCGGGATGAGCGTGCTCGCCACCTGCCGAGGCGTCGTGGTCGGCGTGATGTAGGGGTGTGGAAAGCCGGCGATCCCACCCTGTGCATGCGCTTCGTCGATGTAGCGCGCGTCGAGCTCGGGCTGCGCGTACGCGGTGTTCCGCACGCCGCTCGTGAACGGGAGAATGAACTTCTTGATTCCGAGGATCGAGATGTGTCCGAGCGAGCCGCGGAATTCCTCGCCGTACTGCAGGATGTACTGCGGTGTCGACAGCGGGCTCGGCTTCCCGGTGAGATCGCTCCACCGGCCCATGAGCCGAGTGCCATCCATGTGGATGAGTGCGTTCGTGACGTGCAGATCTTCGGCGAGCAGCTCGTTGAAGAACGCTTCGTGCGAGAGACCGAACCGCCCCTGGTGCAGATCGTGGATGTGCGTGTCGCCCGAGTACCAGCCGCGCGCCGGGAGATCGGCGAGACGCTCGAGCTTGATCGTCGCTGTGCGCACGCCGCCCTTCGGGACATCGACCGTGATGGCGTGCGGGCGGTACTCGAACCCCTTTACCGCTTCGATGGAGGTGCGTCCCGCAGGGACCTCGACCTCGAAGTCGCCTGGCGTCTCGAAGTAGTGCGTCTCGGTCACCGAGATCACGCGGTGAAAGCCGCCGTCCGGCGCATACGAGCGACCGTCGCTCGCCATGAGGTAGATGCGCGCCGGCGTCGCGCGGCCGTCGGGACCCACGACGCGCACATGCACTCGGCCGGTGGGCGTGCGCGACGTGCGCGCACGGATCGGAACGGCGCGCCACGAGGGGAACGGGCCGCCGCCCATCGCGACGGTGTAGAGCGTCGTCGGTCCGGTGCGGTTGGAGACGAAAGCGAAACGCTCGCCGTCGGGACTCGGCGATGGCGCGTACTCATCGCCGGCGTCGGCCGTGAGCTGCTCGGGATTTCCGCCGTCGGCGGGAACGACCATCACGTCGTTCGAGCCGGCGTCGTCGGACACATAGAGCAGCGCCTGCCCATCGGGTGTCCACTCGGGCTTCATGCGATACTCGGTCTCGTCGTACTGCACGAGGCGCGGCGCGCTGTCCGCGGTCAGCGACGTCACCCACAGTCCGCCACTGCCGAGCCGTCCGCGCACCGGGGCGACGTAGGCGATGTGCGAGCCATCGGGTGAGACGGCGGGCTGAATGCCGCTCACGATCTGCGAGTCGGCGCCGGTCGCGAGATCGTGGCGGAAGATGTGGAAGCCGCCACGGCGCTCGCCGCGATTGCTCACGAAGTAGAGGCTCTGCCCATCGTGGCTCCATGTGGGCTCGACATCCACCGCGCTGTCCGTGGTGACGCGCTCAACGGCGCCACCGTCGGCGCTCACGATCCCGATCTCGAGGTTGCCATCCACGTCCATGGAGAGCGCGATGCGCTTGCCATCGGGGCTCCACGCCGGCTCGAAGTGATACGCCGGGCCCGCCGTGAGGGCGACCGCCGTGCCGCCATCCGCGGGGATCTTCCAGATGTCGCCGCGCATGGAGACGGCGATCCACTTGCCGTCCGGGCTCCACGCGGGGTCGAGCGGTCCCGTGGAGACGGCGGGGAGCATGTGTCGATCGACGCGATCGTTGTGGGTGTAGCGATTCGGTCCCGCGTAGCCGATGGCGACGGCGACGAGCGGGGCGACGACGACCGCGGCGCCGAGGAGCACTCGATGGGATGCGCGCATGCGGGATATATTATCCAATGTCGCACCCGGCCACCACTCGACTCGGCCGTGCGGCGTCCAGCGCTGCGGTTCCGATAGCCGTATATCGCACAGACACGGCGATCGCGCGCGACACCACCGCGCGGCCGTGCGCCCGTCACGCCTGCCACCCCGCTGCCCACCCTTCCTCACCCACGAGGTGCTCAACATGGAACGTCGGGTTCGCTCACTCTCTTCGCTCGTGCTCGCCGGTGCGCTCGCCCTCGTCACCGCGCAGTGCGGGAGCTCGCAGGCCGCGCCGGAACAGGCCGCCGTCGACCAGTCGATGGGGTTCGTCGCCGATCCGCAGCTCGCGGCGCTCGTCAAGGACATCTCGCCCGCGCAGATCCGCGCCACCGACTCCGTGCTCGTCGCCTTCGGCACGCGTCACACGCTGAGTGACACGACGAGCGACACGCGCGGCATCGGTGCCGCGCGGCGCTACCTCTTCAAGCGCTTCACGGCGTACAGCCAGGCGTGCGGCGGATGTCTCAAGGTGGAGTACGATCCGGCGATGGTGCAGGTCCGCCGCTTCCCGAACCAGCCCACGGTGAACGTCGTGAACGTGCTCGCCTGGCTCCCGGGGCGCGATGCGAAGCGCGTCGTCATCGTCACCGGCCACTACGACTCGTGCATCTGCGCCGTGGATCAGACCGATGACACCTCCAATGCGCCGGGCGCCGACGACGATGCCTCAGGCACCTCGGACGTGGTCGAGCTCGCACGCGTCTTCTCGAAGCGCTACCCGAAGGGACTCAACGCGACGGTGCTCTTCGCCGCCGTGGCCGGCGAGGAGCAGGGCTTGCTGGGGTCGACGCATCTCGCGCAGCGGCTGCACGACGAGGGGTACACGGTGGAGGCCGATATGTCCGATGACATTGTCGGCAACGTCACCGCGAGCAATGGGCGGACGGACTCGACGACGATGCGCGTCTACAGCGGCGATCCGGACAACAGCCCGAGCCGGGAGCTCTCGCGCACCGCCGTGGCGCTCGGCGCGCTGTACAATCCGGACTTTCACATCCTCGACGTGCTGCGCATCGATCGCATCGGGCGCGGCACGGATCACGAGCCGTTCGTCGCACTGGATGAGCCCGGCATTCGCACCACGGAGCGGATGGAAGCGCTCGATCGTCAGCATTCACCGAACGATCTCTTCCAGTACGTGAACTTCGGCTACGCGGCGAACATCGCGCGGTTGAATGCGGCCGTGCTCGGCGCGATTGGGTCGGCGCCCGCCGCACCGGATAGCGTGCGCGCCAGACGCCAGCGGCCACTGGGGCAGGCGTGGGAGCTCGCGTGGGCGCCGGTGCCGGGTGCGTCGAGCTACGAGGTGCTCGTGCGCTCGACGACATCGCCCGCGTGGGAGCGGATCATCCCGGTGAGCAGCGGGACGTCATATACGCTCGAGGAGCAGCTCGATGACCTGTGGGCGGCCGTACGGAGCGTGGATGCGCAGGGGCATCGCTCGCTCGCCGTGGTCGTGCCGCCGCCGCGCCGGCCGCGGCCGGCACAGCGCGCAGCGGACGGGCGCGGGACACGGGGCGGGCCGCGGCCGCGGCGGTGACAGCGGTCGAACGGGGGCGGCGAGCCGCGAATACTCTTGCAAGCATCTGTATATTGGATATTTTATCCCCTTGGCTCGCTGCCCCATTCCCCTCCCGTTCCTGACGCGCCCCGCGAGCCACGAGGCGCACCTGCCGCGCCGTCTCGTCATCCGGTTGTCCGCCCCCTGACCACACACCCGGAGGTCAGCATCCCCACATCTGGTCCATCCTGATCCGCCTCAAGCGCCGTATCACGCCAGCACCGCTGCCGCGCCATCCTCCGCACTGGCAGCACACCATAGACTGGAAAGGAGACAGCATGGGACGTCGAGCTCGATCACTGCTCGCGGCCGCGTGCGCGATGTTCATCTTCCCCGCCTGGGCCAACGCCCAGGGAGGAGCGACCATCAGCGGGCGGGTCACGAGTGAAGCAGGGACGCCACTGGCCAACGCCAGTGTCTTCCTCCAAGGCATGAACCTCGGAGCCGTCACGTCCGACGACGGCCAGTATTCCTTCACCGTATCGGCGGACCGCCTCACCGGCCAGCCCGCTACCCTCACCGCGCGGCTCATCGGCTACAAGGCGAGCTCCACGCAGGTCACCCTCTCCGCCGGGACGATCTCGCACGACTTCGTGCTCGCCGTCAACCCGGTGCAACTCGAAGGCGTGGTGGTCACCGCGCTCGGTATTTCCCGCGAGAAACGCTCGCTGGGTGTCGCACAGCAGAGCGTCAACGCCGACGAGCTGGCCCAGGCACGCGAGCCCAACATCATCAACGCACTCGACGGCAAGGTCGCCGGCGTCAACATCACGAACGTCGGACCGACAGGTGGGTCCTCCCGGATCGTGATCCGCGGGGCGAACTCCATCACGGGCGACAACCAGCCGCTCCTGGTGGTGGACGGCATCCCGATCGACAACTCGGCACCCTCGAACGGCGGCTTCGGTGGGTACGACTACGGGAACACGGGGCAGGACATCAACCCGAGCAACATCGAGTCGATCAGCATCCTGAAGGGCGCCAACGCCGCCGCCCTCTACGGCTCCCGCGCAGCCAACGGCGCCATCGTGATCACCACGAAGACTGGAAAGGGTGGTCAAGGATTGGGCATCACGGCGAGCCAGAATCTCACGTTCGAGACCCCGCTTCGCCTGCCGGACTATCAGAACCAGTACGGCCAGGGCTCGGGCGGCAACTACGAGTATAAAGATGGCAAGGGCGGCGGCATCAGCGACAACGTCAATCGCAGCTGGGGACCGCCGCTCGATGGCCGCGAGATCGTGCAATGGTGGAGCAACGGGCAGCCCGCCCCATGGCTCCCGCATCCGAACCGCGTGCGCGACTTCTTCCAGACCGGGCGTACGTCCACCACCAGCGCTGCCGTTACCGGGTCCAACGACAAGGCCGACATCCGCCTGGGGTTCACGAACCTGGATGAGAAGGGGATGCTCCCGACCAACACCATTCAGCGGTTGAACACCTCGCTGAACGGTGGTGCGACGCTGACGCCGAAGCTGAGCGCCCGGGCCTCCATTCAGTACATTCGCGACCAGGGACACGACCGCCCCGGGACGGGCTACGACAATCAGAACGTCTTGATGGACGTCATGTGGAGCGGGCGCCAGCTGGATAACGCCAAGCTGCAGGACTACATCAACCCCGATGGCACGCAGCGGAGCCCCAGCCATACGACGGTCGACAACCCGTACTTCGTGCTGTACGAGAACCCGGAGTGGGACACGCGGGACCGGATCATGGGCGTCGCGTCGGCGGACTACAAGTTCACCGATTGGCTCACCGGCACCCTGCGTTCGGGGACCGACTGGTACCGCGGCTGGCAGAAGGAGCAGTACGCCAGCGGAAACATCGGCACCGACTACTCCGGCGGCGCGTTCTTCGAGTCGGAGCAGTTCCATCGCGAGACGAACAGCGACTTCCTGCTCACGGCCGATCGCAACATCGCGAGCAATCTCGGCATGGTGCTGAGCGTCGGCGGCAACCGCCGAGTGCAGAACGTCAGCTCGAACAACATGGGCACGCCGCACCTCGTCATCCCCGGCACCTTCAGCATCGGCAACGCCGCCGTCACGCCACAGGTGGGCGAGCAGGTGACGAACCGGCAGACCAACAGCTTGTACGGACAGGCGCAGTTCTCCTACAACAACTACCTGTTCGTCGATGTCACCGGCCGGAACGACTGGTCGTCCACGCTGCCGACCGAAAGCGATTCCTACTTCTACCCGTCGGTATCGGGGAGCTTCGTGTTCACCGATGCCTTCCCGGGCACCAAGCTGGGCAACTTCTTCTCGTACGGAAAGCTCCGCGCAAGCTGGACACGCGTCGGCAGTGATGCCGATCCGTATCAGCTGGCGGAGACCTTCTCGCCGGGCACGCCCTTCGGCAGCGTTCCGCGCTTCAGCGTCCCGAACACGATCCCCAATGCGGATCTCAAGCCCGAGCAGACGCGGTCGTGGGAAGTCGGCACCGAGCTCCGGTTCCTGAGCGACCGGGTCTCGCTCGACGGCACGTACTACGACAAGCTGACCGACAATCAGATCATCCCGGTGCAGATCTCGGGTGCGAGCGGCTTCACGAGCGCCGTACTGAACGCGGGCGCGATCAGCAACAAGGGCGTGGAGCTGCTCTTCAACGCCACGCCAGTGAAAACGAACGGCGGCTTCAGCTGGGATATGACGGTGAACTTCGCGAAGAACAAGAGCGATGTCGTCAGCCTCTACCCTGGCGTCCAGACAGTCGTGCTCGGCAGCTACTGGAGCCTCACCGTCGAAGCGAGGCAGGGCCAGCCATACGGCGCGCTCTACGGCACGCCCCTGCTGCGTGACTCGACCGGCCAGCTGATCCTCCTCAAGGGCCTGCCGCAACCCGATCCGCAGAAGCGGGTGCTGGGGAACGCCACGCCCGACTGGACCGGCGGGATCCAGAACCATTTCCGCTACAAGGATCTCGACTTCAGCTTCCTCTTCGACACCAAGCAGGGCGGCCAGCTCTTCAGCGCGACCAACATGTTCGGCGAAGAGTCCGGTGTGCTCGCCTCATCGCTCAAGGGGCGCGAGACGGCAGAGACGATCGCAGATGGTGGCGGTATGATCGTGCCCGGGGTAAACCCGGACGGCACGCCGAACACCACCAAGGTGACGGCGCAGGCCTACTTCAACTCGCTCTTCCAGATCCACGAGCCGTACGTCTACGACGCCAGCTTCGTGAAGCTGCGTGAGGTGAAGCTCGGCTATACGGCCCCGGCATCGGTGAGCCACAGGGTCGGCGTCTCGTCGCTCTACCTTGCCCTTGTCGGCCGCAACCTGTGGCTGCACACGAAGGTACCCAACATCGATCCCGAGACGGCGTTCGACAACGGCAACGCACAGGGGCTCGAGTTCGGGCAGTTCCCCTCCGCGCGCAGCTTCGGCTTCATGGTCAACGTCACACCGTGACCGGCCCCCACTTCTTGATAACGGGACTAGCATGAGACTCAAGACGATGGCCCGCGCGACCCCCGTGCTCGTGTTCGCCCTGTTGGCGACCGCGTGCGACAACGGGTTCACCGGGCTGAACGAGAATCCCAACGCGCCGGCGAGCGTGACGCCGCAATATCTCTTCCCCAACGGGATTACCAACGTTGTGGGCACGATCCGCGGTGGGGGATTCGATTTGACCTTCACCTCCCTCTGGGCGCAACAGATCGCCATGGACCGGTTCACGGACGAAGACCGGTACTCCATGCGTCCAGGCAACATCGATGGCTGGTGGTCGGGCTTCTACTCGGGTGGACTCGAGGACTTCGCCACCATCCTCCAGCAAACCACTCCGGATTCCGAGCCCGACCTCGTCGCGCCGGCGTTGATCATGAAGTCCTGGACGTTCGGAGTCATGACCGACATCTGGGGCGACATTCCCTACTCCGAGGCGAACCAGGGAAAGGGAGGCTTCACCCCGAAGTACGATAGCCAGAAGGACATCTATACCGGGCTCTTCACCGACCTCACGACCGCGAACGGTCTGCTCACCAGTGGTGGCGCCGGTGACAACTATGGAAGCGCCGATGTCATCTACAACGGTGACATGGGCAAGTGGCAGAGGTTCGCCAACTCGCTGCGGCTCCGCTTCGCGATGCGGCTCCAGAGGGTGGACGCCGCCACCGCGCAGGCGCAGGCGACCGCCGCACTCGCCGCAGGTGTCTTCACGTCGAACGCCGACAACGCGCTGCTCCGGTGGCCCGGCGATGGCACGAACGACAGCCCGATCTACAATACATTCCGCACGCGCGATGACCAGCACATGAGCCAGACGCTGGTCGATACGCTGAAGCATTTGTACATAGCGATCAACGGCGCCGACACGACGTTCGATCCGCGGCTCGCCGTCTACGCCGACCCGGTCATCTCCAAGCTTCCCGACACCGTATACGTCGGCGCACCCAATGGCCTGCAGGACGACGACGCCATCGCGATCGGCCTCACCAACACGTCCCGGCTCGGCGCCGCGTACCGTCAGCGGACCACGCCGTCGATCCTCATGACGTACGCCGAAGTGCTCTTCGATGAGGCGGAGATGGCGGCTCGAGGCTGGACGGCCGACGATCCCGCGACGCTGTACAATGCGGGGATCCGGGCTTCCATGCAGTACAACGGGATCCCGGACGCGGTCACGGATGCGTATCTTGCATCGCCACGCGTGGCCTACAATCCGGCCACCGGACTCACTCAGATCGCGCTCCAGAAATGGATCGCGCTCTTCGGTGAGGGCACCGAAGCCTACTCGGAGTATCGTCGCACGGGTGTGCCGGACCTGAAGGCCGGGCCGGCGGTCATCACCAATCCGGCGATCGTTGCGCGCCGGCTGACCTATCCACTCTCCGAGCAGTCGTTCAACAACACGAATCTCCAGGCGGCCATGGCGGCGCAGGGAGACGTGTCGCTGAACGGTCACGTCTGGTGGGATCCAATACCGAAATGATCATCCAAGCGTCGATCCCAGCGCACCGACATCGGATGCGCTGAGGACCTCGACGCGCAGGTGCTCCGGCACCGCACGACCGAAGTACGCATCGACGAGCGCTCGTGTCTCATCGGCCACCGGCTTGATGAGCACGAGCGTTCGTGCATTCACGGCACCAGCCACCCACGCCGCGATGCTGTCGCTCGTCACCTCCCATGTGTGCGGGAGCGGATCGGCCGAGCGCAGCCAGCGGTACGGCGCGAGCACAGGGACGCACGCGTCCCCGTACGCCCGCTCGATCTCCTCCACGCACTCGACGATCCGCGCGCCGGCGATCCGCTCGGCGAGCAGATGCGCGTACTGCTCCATGCCGAGGATCGCCATCCAGTGCGCGGCGTCATCGCCGAGGCCCACGTCGCGATCGGCTGTGCGCACGGCATCCGCGAACGGGCCGCCGCCAGGGACGACGAGCACGCGATGCGCGCGCGAGGCCGCGGCGATGGCGTGCGCCGCATCGTCGAGCGCGCTCGGCTCATGGATGAGCGCGCCGCCCACCTTGATGACGACGTCGGCCACTCCACGAGGTGCAGACGGACTCATCGCCGAAACCGACTCACGACGGGCTCATCATGTACGAGCGGTCGTGGCATGACCGCCGAGCGTCTCCTCGAGGAGCAGCGCGACCGCGGCAGCTGGTGCAACACGCGCTGCGTCGGCGCCGAGCTGCTCGGCGAGCCGAACGACGCGGAGCCCCGCGCGCCGCGCCGCG